>JAICSC010000041.1 GCA_025937085.1 Nocardioides sp. | reverse complement strand
TCCTCGACCGCGGAGAAGTCCCACTTCGCGCGAGGACCTGCATCGCCTGCATCGCCTGCCTCGGCTGCACCGCCAGCGGCAGGTTCAGCAGGACCGTACGTCGCGTGGTCACCGCCGTCCGGACCGCGTCGGCGGCGACCGCCGCGGCCGTCGCGGGATCGTCCACCCGCATCGGGACCGCCCCGACCGCTCGCGCCAGTGCCTCCTGGTCGACGAAGAAGTTGGAGCGTGGCTCGGTCGCCTCCGCCGCCACGACCACGACCGGCGTCCGGCTCTTCGCGGCCTCGGTGATCCCGGTCATCGCGTTGGTCAGCCCGCAGCCCTGGTGGACGGTGACCGCGGCCGGCCGGTCCGTCGTACGTGCGAAGGCGTCGGCCATCGTGGCCGCACCGCCCTCGTGCCGTGCCGCGACGAAGCGTGCGCCCGCCGCCACCATCGCGTTGGTGACGTGGAAGTTCCCCGAACCGACCACGCCGAAGACGTGGTCGACCCCGCCGTCGACCAGTGCCCGGCCGACGACCTCGGCGACCGACGACCTGGCGGACACCTCAGCGCTCGACCAGGGCCACTGCACGCGCCGGCGCGCCGGAGCCGGTCACGATCGGCAGGGGACCGACCACCAGGACCGCGCCCGTCGGGGGGAGGGAGGCGAGGTTCTGCAGCTGGGTCAGGCCGTACTTCCCGCTGCCCATCAGGTTGGCGTGGCACGGGAACGGCGGGTCGAAGGAGTGCGCGGCCCCGGCATCGGTGCCGACGGTCTCCACGCCCACGCCGATCACCGGCGACTCCTCGGCCACCCAGCGCGCGCACTCCGGGCTCATCCCGGGGGTGTGCGGTCCGGTCTCGTCGGCGTTCGTGAACCGCTCCTGGCTGTCGGACCGTGCGTCCCACCCGGTCCGGTAGAGCAGCCAGCCGCCATCCGGCAGCGGCGCGTGCTCCTGCTCCCACGCGGTGATGTCGTCGACCTCGAGCAGGAAGTCCGGGTTCTCCGCCACCCGGGCGCTGAAGTCCAGCACCACCGCCGGCCGGATCAGGTGCCCGACCGGGACGCTCGCCACGTCGAGCCCGCCCTTCCCGGTCACCCAGTGGTTCGGGGCGTCGAAGTGGGTGCCGGTGTGCTCCCCACTCCGGAAGTTGTTCCAGTACCACGCCGGCCCGCGGTCGTCGTACGCGCTGATCTCCTCGAGCTCGAAGCGCGCGGTCTGGCCGAACTCCGGCGGCAGCTGGATCACCGGCGTCTCGCTGCTGAGCCGGGCGGTGAGGTCGACGACCGCGACCGATCCGTCGGCGAGGGCGTCGGTGAGGGCGGTGAGCACGGAAGACGTGGCAGGGGTCGTGGCCGGGGACATGGGAGCACGGTACGCCGGTACGACAGACCCCTCGCTGGCACTCGTTGTCGGTGAGTGCTAGTTTCGGGTTGGCACTCTCGACCCGAGAATGCCAGCCGCCTGCCATGACGAACGACCCCCGCGACGGCGTACGTCGGAAGCAGGCTCCAACGTCCGGGAGCGCAGCGCTCCCGATCTCGCACCCAGTGAGATGTACCCAGTGGAGAAAGTGGAGGTCGACAACGTGTCGGTCAACATCAAGCCCCTCGAGGACCGGATCGTCGTCAAGCCGCTCGAGGCCGAGCAGACGACGGCTTCCGGCCTGGTCATCCCCGACACCGCCAAGGAGAAGCCCCAGGAGGGCGAGGTCCTGGCGATCGGTCCCGGCCGCATCGACGACAACGGCAACCGCGTCCCGCTCGACGTCGCGGTCGGCGACAAGGTCATCTACAGCAAGTACGGCGGCACCGAGGTCAAGTACGGCGGCGACGACTACCTGATCCTGTCCGCCCGCGACGTCCTCGCCGTCGTTTCCTGACGCACCTGGCATCCCGGCTGGCGGCGTTGTCGTCGGTCGACGACCGCTCCGCTCTACAGGTCGCCTTCCCTCCTCCGCCTTGCCAGCCGGGCGCCAGGCACGTCAGGCACCCAACGCTCATCTAGGGAGTGACTTCAATGCCCAAGATCCTGGAGTTCGACGAGCGCGCCCGCCGGTCGCTCGAGCGCGGCGTCGACGCGCTCGCCGACACGGTCAAGGTGACGCTCGGCCCCAAGGGCCGCTACGTCGTCCTCGACAAGAAGTGGGGCGCACCCACGATCACCAACGACGGCGTCACGGTCGCCCGCGAGGTGGAGCTCGACGACCCGTTCGAGAACCTCGGCGCGCAGCTGACCAAGGAGGTCGCCACCAAGACCAACGACATCGCCGGTGACGGCACCACGACCGCGACGGTCCTGGCCCAGGCGATGGTCCACGAGGGTCTGCGTGCGGTCACCGCCGGTGCCAACCCGATGGGTCTCAAGCGCGGCATGGACGCCGCCGCCGAGGCCGTCGGCGACGCTCTGCGCGACGCGGCCCGCGAGGTCGACTCCAAGGAGGACATGGCATCGGTCGCGACCATCTCCAGCCGTGACAGCCACATCGGCGAGCTGCTGGCCGAGTCCTTCGACAAGGTCGGCAAGGACGGTGTGATCACGGTCGAGGAGTCCAGCACCATGGGCACCGAGCTGGAGTTCACCGAGGGCATGCAGTTCGACAAGGGCTACATCTCGGCGTACTTCGTGACCGATCCCGAGCGGATGGAGGCCGTCCTCGACGACCCCTACATCCTGCTGCACCAGGGGAAGATCTCCGCGATCGCCGACCTGCTGCCGTTGCTGGAGAAGGTCATCGCTGCGGGCAAGCCGCTCTTCGTGCTGGCCGAGGACGTCGAGGGCGAGGCGCTGTCGACGCTGGTGGTCAACAAGATCCGCGGCACCTTCACCGCGGTGGCGGTCAAGAGCCCGGCGTTCGGTGACCGGCGCAAGGCGATGATGCAGGACATCGCGACCCTGACCGGCGGTCAGGTCGTGGCTCCCGAGGTCGGTCTCAAGCTCGACCAGGTCGGCCTCGACGTGCTCGGCACCGCCCGCCGCGTCGTGGTCACCAAGGACAACACGACCATCGTCGACGGCGGCGGCGACACCTCCGCGGTCGAGGGCCGGGTCAACCAGATCAAGGCCGAGATCGAGACCACCGACTCCGACTGGGACCGCGAGAAGCTCCAGGAGCGCCTCGCGAAGCTGGCCGGCGGTGTGTGCGTGGTCAAGGTGGGCGCGGCGACCGAGGTGGAGCTGAAGGAGAAGAAGCACCGCATCGAGGACGCCGTCTCCGCGACCCGCGCCGCGATCGAGGAGGGCATCGTCCCCGGCGGCGGCTCCGCGCTCATCCACGCCGTGTCGGTGCTCGACGGCGACCTCGGCCTGACCGGTGACGAGGCCGTCGGCGTACGGATCGTGCGTCGCGCGGCCGACGAGCCGCTGCGCTGGATCGCCGAGAACGGCGGCGAGAACGGCTACGTCATCGTCAGCAAGGTCCGCGAGGGCAAGGTCGGCGAGGGCTACAACGCAGAGACCGGCGAGTACGGCGACCTGGTCGCCCAGGGCGTCCTGGACCCGGTCAAGGTCACCCGCTCCGCGCTGGTCAACGCCACCTCGATCGCCGGCATGCTGTTGACGACCGAGACCCTGATCGTCGACAAGCCCGAGGAGGAGGAGCCCCCCGCGGCCGGCCACGGTCACGGGCACGGCCACTGACCTCGTAGCCCGAGACGCCGACCCGGCAGAGAGCCTCTGCCGGGTCGGCGTCATTTTCGGGGGACACTGCCGGCGGGTCAGCCGATCAGAGCCAGCACCGGCCGCGGGTCGACACCTGTTTCCGCGGCCGCCAGCACCACCAGAGTCGCGGCCTCCTCGGCGCAGGCCGGACAGCCCAGCAGGTGCCCCCGCATGAGAGGCATCGCGCCGCTGTCTGCGGCCAGCAGCCGTTCGACGTACTCGTCGACCAGGGCGAAGCAGTCGTCGCACGACAGCCACGGCCCCGTGTCGAGGGTCAGCCGCTCGACGTCTCGTGGTTCGAGAGGCCGCAGGCTCATGAGCGGGCTCCTGTCGTCTCCTCGAGCAGTCCCTCGGTCCGCAGACCGCTGCGGATGCGGCCCCGAGCGTCGTGCAGCGTCTTGTAGAGGGCGTTCCGGTTGGTCCCCAGCCGTTCGGCGAGTACGTCGATGGGCACGTCGTCGATCACCAGCGCGACGACGACGCGTCTCTGGTGCGGGGTGAGAGCGGTTCCGAGCAGGCGTCGCACCCCGGCCACGAGGTCGTGCGCCTCGGCGTAGTGCCCCGGCTGTGGCGCCGTGTCCGCCAGGACCTCCAGGCCGTCCAGCTGGATCTCGCGCCCGCGCCACGCCGCCGCGCGGACGGCGTTGGCGGCGTGGAGCACCGCGAACTTGTAGGCCCACGTCGTGAAGCGGCTCCGGCCCTCGAACGTGTGCAGCTTGCCGAGCAGAGCCACCAGGGCCTCGTCGGCCGCCTGGTTGGCGAGCTCGTCGACGTCCCGGGGACCGACGACGGCTGCCATCCGGTGCACCTGGCGTCGCGCGGCGTGCACCAGCAACCCGTGCAGGTCCCGCAACGCACGATCCTGCTCCGGTCCCGGCAACGTCAGCGCGGTCACCCAGTCGACCGGTGACTCGACGGTCGGTGCCGGCGCCGGGCGGCCGCTGACCGTCGTCACCCGGCGTCCCGGGCCGGCAGGGGCGACAGGATGCGGGCAGCGAGCTCCGGGGGACAACCCCGGTCGACCAGCTCGAGGAGGGCGTGGAGGTCGATGTCGGTGGCGGCCAGGGACGCCGCCAGCTCGCGGTCGAACCCCGACTCGAGCAACCAGCACACCCGCCATGCGTGCACGTCGCCGGGAGGGTGGCGGCGCAGGCAACGCCCGAGCTCGGCGGTCGGGTGGAAGGTCATACCACTCTGTGTCCTCGGGAGCGGAAGTCTTACCGGGCAGTACGGATCCGGTAAGGCGCTGGTTCGAGACGACACGAACCGGGCAAGGAGGAAGCCCATGAAAACCACACCCAGGTCCCGAGCCCGGCTCGCCGCCACCGGCGGGGCTGCGTCACTGGCGCTCGTCGCGTCCCTGCTCCTCGGCCAGGCCTCGAGCAGCCAGGCGGTCGGGGACCACCAGAGCCCGACCACGCGCAGTCATACGATCACGCCGCACCAGCTGCGGTTCCACGACCACATGCGCAAGCTCTGGGAGCAGCACGTCACCTGGACCCGACTGGCGATCGTCACGTTCACGGACGGCTCGGCCGACTTCGACGCGACGGCCCGGCGCCTGCTCCGTAACCAGCAGGACATCGGGAACGCCTTCGCGACGTTCTACGGCAGGAGGACCGGGCACCGCCTCGCGGGACTGTTGCACGACCACATCGCGATCGCCGTCGAGATCCTCCAGGCGGCCAAGGCCGGCGACGAGTCGGGAGTCGCGGACGCGAGCAGGCGCTGGTACGCCAACGCCCGACAGGTCGCGGACTTCATCTCCTCCCTCGATCACCACGTGTGGCCACGCAAGGAGATGCGGTCGATGATGAAGACGCACCTCGACCAGACCCTCGCCGAGGCCGTCGACGAGCTGACCGGCCACTACCACCGGGGCGTCCGGGAGTACGGCGCGATCGAGCGGCACATCCTCGAGATGGCCGACAGCCTCAGTAGCGGGATCGTCCGGCAGTTCCCGGGCAGGTTCGGCCGCTGACCCGGGGCGGCGCCCGGCCGGGCACCCACCCCCGCCCGTACACTGCGGGGGTGGAGCCCGACACCGTCCTGCCCGAGAAGTTCGCCTCCATGGGGCTCACCTACGACGACGTCCTCCTGCTGCCGGGGTACTCCGACCTGGCGCCGAGCGACATCGACACGACCACCCGGCTGACACGCGAGATCAGCCTGAAGGCGCCACTGGTGAGCGCCGCCATGGACACCGTCACCGAGAGCCGGATGGCGATCGCGATGGCGCGCCAGGGCGGCCTCGGGGTGCTCCACCGCAACCTCTCGATCGAGGACCAGGCCTACCAGGTCGACCTGGTCAAGCGCACCCAGACCGGGATCATCTCCAACCCGATCACCATCGGCCCCGACCGGACGCTGGAGGACCTCGACCGCATCTGCGGCGAGTACCGCGTCTCCGGGCTGCCGGTCGTCGACACCGACGACCACCTGCTCGGCATCATCACCAACCGCGACCTGCGCTTCACCCCCGTCGCCGAGTGGGCGACCACGAAGGTCGACGAGATCATGACCCCGATGCCCCTCGTCACCGGGCCGGTCGGCATCACCCGCGAGGAGGCGACCTCGCTGCTCCGGCAACACAAGCGCGAGCGGTTGCCACTGGTCGACGCGGAAGGCCGTCTCGGCGGGCTGATCACCGTCAAGGACTTCGTCAAGGGCGAGCAGTTCCCCGACGCGTCGTACGACGCCCACGGCCGCCTGATGGTCGGGGCCGCCATCGGCTACTTCGGCGACGCCTGGCAGCGGGCCACCACTCTCGTCGAGGCAGGGGTCGACGTCCTCGTCGCCGACACCGCCCATGGCCACGTCCGGCTGCTGCTCGAGATGGTCGAGCGGCTGAAGCAGGATCCCGCCACCCGGCACGTGCAGGTGATCGGCGGGAACGTCGCCACCCGCGAAGGGGCCCAGGCGTTCATCGCCGCCGGTTCCGACGCCGTCAAGGTCGGGGTCGGCCCGGGCTCCATCTGTACGACGCGCGTGGTCACCGGGGTCGGTGTTCCCCAGATCACCGCCGTCCACGAGGCGGCTCTCGCGGCCGGGCCTGCCGGCGTACCGGTGATCGCCGACGGCGGGCTCAAGCACTCCGGCGAGATCGCCAAGGCCATCGTGGCCGGCGCCGACTCGGTGATGGTCGGCTCGCTGCTCGCCGGCTGCGAGGAGTCGCCGGGCGACCTCGTCTTCGTCAACGGCAAGCAGTACAAGTCCTACCGCGGCATGGGCTCCCTGGGCGCGATGAGCAGCCGCGGCAAGAAGTCGTACTCCAAGGACCGCTACTTCCAGGCCGAGGTCGCCTCCGACGACCAGATCGTTCCGGAGGGCATCGAGGGCCAGGTCGCCTACCGCGGGCCGCTCTCGGCCGTCGCCCACCAGCTCCTGGGCGGTCTCCACCAGTCGATGTTCTACGTCGGCGCCCGCACGATCCCGGAGCTGCAGGAGAAGGGCCGCTTCGTCCGGATCACCCAGGCATCCCTGGCCGAGTCGCACCCCCACGACGTGCAGATGACCGTCGAGGCGCCGAACTACACCGGCCGGTAGCCCTTCAGCCGGTCAGCTGGGCGAGCAGCGCCAGCGCAGCCCGGGCGTACGCCGCCTCCACGTCCACGTCGACGTAGCGCCGCTCGGTGTCGCCGAGCAGCATCGTCACGGCGTACCCCGGCGTCTCACCGGGGATGTGCTCCAGGCCCATGAAGGCCTCGCCGAGCACTTCGCGCAGCTGGTCCTCGCGCGGCAGCCACAGCGCCTCGGACGCCGCCAGCGTGTCCATCGCCCACTCGGTCGTCCCGTTGAACGCCAGCAGCTGCCGGTCGAACGCCATCCGCCGCGTCTCGACCACCATGTCGCTGACCACGAACTCGAGCTGGTCGAGCCCCCGGTCGGGGATCACGAACCAGTCGCCCTTGGTGGGTGTCCAGGCGAGCCCGGCGTCGCGCAGGGCGGTGGCCAGCTGTCGCGAGATCACCCCCACAGTGTGCGCGACCCCGGGATCGGTAGCGAGCAGCACTACGCTCCAGCTGTGCCGAGGCTCCAGGAGATCCGCCGCTACCCGGTCAAGGCGATGGGCGGTGAGTCGTTGCGGTCGGTCGAGGTCGAGGCTCGCGGGCTGGCCGGAGACCGCGGGTACGCCGTCGTCGACGACGACGGGAAGCTGGCCACCGGCAAGCACTCCCAGAGGTTCCGGCGCCGCGACCAGGTCTTCGAGTTCGCCTCACGCACGACGCCCGACGGGATCGTGGTGACCGGACGCGGCGAGGAGTGGCCCGTGCCGAGCGGGTCACTGGACCGCGCGCTCAGCGAAGCGATGGGAGACCCGGTCCGGGTGCTGCCCGAGACCAGCACGCCGTACTTCGACGCCGGCGCCGTCTCGCTGGTGGGCACCGCCTCCCTGGAGTGGTGCCGCGAGCACCTCGGCGTGGACGCCGACCGTCGCCGCCTCCGGCCCAACCTCGTCGTCGAGACGTCCGAGCCGTTCGTGGAGGAGTCCTGGGCGGGGTCCGTCGAGATCGGTGCGGTCGCCCTGACACAGTTCAAGCGGATCGAGCGCTGCCGGATGATCGACATCGCCCAGGAGGGCCTGTCGCGCGAGGGCCGCTGGCTGAAGACGCTCACGGTCGCCCGCGAGATGTTCCTGGGCGTCTATCTCGACGTCGCGCGCCCCGGGCGGCTGACCGTCGGCGACGAGGTGCACGTCCTCGGCTGATCGGGCCGGGCCCCAGATCCAGCCTGCCCGGCCTGGCTCACAGGAAGCGGCTCACCCACCGGCCGCCGCCGCGCGGGCCGTGCGCTGCCGGCAGGTCCGACGGGCCGTGCGGCCGACGCCACACGGCACTTCCGTGCTGGCCTGTGACCGCGACCAGCACACCACCGACCGTGCTCGTCAGTCCTGGACTCCTGGTCTCGGACTCCTTCCCGTGCGGCAGCCCGCCCGAGCGGTGCCAGGCAGGTGCGCCGAGGGGCTTCGAGGTCACGGTCAGGTCGCCCTTGGTCCCGACCGCGGCCAGCCAGGCCCGTCCGTCGGGGTCGATGGTGAGTGCGGGCGAGGAGTACGGCGACCACGTTCCGGCCAACCGGGCGGCGTGCTGCCAGCGGTCGGATGCCGCATCGGTGTGCCGCACCACGAGGTCCCCGCGCCGTCCGATCCCGGCCAGCCAGACGCGTCCGTCCGGAGCGTCGGCCAGGGCCGGCGTGGACGTCACCGACCACGCGCGGTGGTCGACGACGTGGAAGGCGGACCAGTGCAGCCCGTGCCGCGCGCTGTGCCGGCTCAGCAGGCGTCCGTGCCGGGTCACCGCGGCGAGCCAGATCCGCCCGCTCCCGTCGGTGGTGGTCGAGGGCGCCGCGTGCGTCGACCACGACCCGCGCAGGCCGAGCCGGTGCGGGTGGCTCCACCGCCCCGGGTGCGTCACCCGTGCGTGCCGTTCCAGCAGCGTGCCGGAGCCCGACACGGCGAACAGCCGCACCCTCCCCTGGCCGTCGACCGCGAGCGCCGGCGACGCGGTGGTCGCGGCCCTGAGCGCGGGGCGTGGACGGCTGAACGCGGCCGACCCCGGCGCGGTGTGGGTGGTCACCACTCGTCCGGCCCGCGTCACCGCCGCGACCCACACCCGGCCCTGGGCGTCGGTGACCAGCGACGGGGCGGCGGCGGACGACCAGCCGGCCGGCGTCGTGAGGTGGGTGGCGCGGCCCGAGGGGCGGCGTACGACGAGGTGACCTCCGGGCGTGGTGTGTGCCGACCAGGTCCCGCCGTGGGCGTCGTTGGTGGCGACCCCGGCACGGGTGGAGCCGAGGTACGGCGCGGGGGCGGTGTCCTCGAGGTGCAGGTAGCGGAACGACGACGTGGGGACCGTGCGGACGTCGTACCCACCGGCGACCGCCATGTTGTACTCCTCGACCGTGACCGTGCCGTCGCCCACGGCCGAGACCCAGGCGACGTGCCCGACACGGCCGGCGTCGGTCTGGGCCACGGCGCCGACGGCGGGTACGTCGTCGACCAGGTAGCCGAGCGCGGCCGCTGCCTCGTTCCAGTGCCCGGCGTTGCCCCAGTGGACGCCGCCGAAGTGGTTCTCGAAGCCGGACAGGCCGTTGGTCGTCCGCAGACGCCAGGCGACGAAGCTGGTGCAGTTGCGGAGCGCGAAGCCCCACGGGTCGCCGTACGAGCCGTTGTAGAACCAGATGTGCTTGGCGCACACGCGCGGCGGCGGTGGTTTCGGCGGCTGGGTGGGCTGGGCCGGCTGACCAGGCGCCCCCGGCCTGCCGGGATGAGCAGGCTTGCCGGGGTGGCCGGGCTTCCCGGGCTTGTCCGGTGCCTTCGGCGGGAGCGGCACGAGCGGGCACTTGCCGAGGCCGGCGTAGGGATAGTCGTCGCCGGTGGCGTACGACGGCGCGGCGAGACCGATCCAAGACAATGCGGTGGCCACCGAGAGAGCCCACGCGACGCTCCGACGGCCGCGCCGCCCCTGGGCGTGGGACGGCATTCAGGCTCCGATCGCAAAGTGGTCACACCAGGGTCGCCGAGGGGTCTTCGGCGGCGCTGGCGAACCCGGAGATCTTTACCTTCCGGCCCCGAGATCGGGCCCAAGGTCCCACGAGGTCCCACGAGGTTCCACGAGGTCCCGCGCCGATACGCTGCTGACGTGACCGAGATCGAGATCGGGCGCGCCAAGCGCGGACGCCGGGCCTACTCCTTCGACGACATCGCGATCGTCCCGAGCCGGCGTACCCGCGATCCCGAGGAGGTCGGCACGGCCTGGCAGATCGACGCCTACCGGTTCGAGCTGCCGATCGTCGCGGCGCCGATGGACTCGGTGATGTCGCCCGAGACCGCGATCGCGCTCGGGCGGTACGGCGGCCTCGGGGTCCTCAACCTGGAAGGTCTCTGGACCCGGTACGACGACCCCGCGGAGCAGCTGGCCGAGATCGCGGGGCTCGAGGGTGACGCCGCCGTACGCCGGATGCAGCAGATGTACGCCGCGCCGGTCAGGGCCGAGCTGATCGCCGCCCGGCTCGAGCAGATGCGCGACGCGGGCGTGACCGTGGCCGGGTCGCTGAGCCCGCAGCGGACCAAGGAGTTCGCGAAGACGGTGGTGGACGCCGGGGTCGACATGTTCGTCATCCGCGGCACCACCGTCAGCGCCGAGCACGTCAGCGGCCAGGCCGAGCCGTTGAACCTGAAGGAGTTCATCTACGAGCTCGACGTCCCGGTGATCGTGGGCGGGTGCGCGACGTACCAGGCCGCCCTGCACCTGATGCGCACCGGCGCCGCCGGGGTGCTGGTCGGCTTCGGCGGAGGCGCCGCGCACACCACCCGCACGGTGCTCGGCGTCGCCGTCCCGATGGCGAGCGCCGTCGCCGACGTCGCCGGAGCCCGCCGCGACTACATGGACGAGTCCGGCGGCCGCTACGTGCACGTCATCGCCGACGGGTCCATCGGTCGCAGCGGCGACATCGCGAAGGCGATCGCCTGTGGCGCGGACGCGGTGATGATCGGCTCGCCGTTCGCACGGGCCAGCGACGCGCCGGGCCAGGGGTTCCACTGGGGCAACGAGGCGCACCACCCCGAGCTGCCGCGGGGGCAACGGGTCGAGATCGGCACCGTGGGCTCCCTCGAGGAGATCCTCTTCGGCCCCTCGCGGGTCGCCGACGGCACCATGAACCTGGTCGGCGCCCTCCGCCGGGCGATGGCGACCACGGGCTACACCGAGCTCAAGGAGTTCCAGCGGATCGAGGTCGTCGTCTCCTGAAATCTGGCCGGTCGAGGTACGTGGCCAGAAGTTGCCCCCTCCTGGGGGTTGTGTCGGACGCGTCTGTGCCTCACCCTGCGTGCACCATGGTCGGTGTTCCTCCGGGGGGACGATGCTGTTGAACGCGGTGGTCAGCCAAGGGGGAGAAACGATGAAGATCGCTGCCGGGGAGCAGGAGTCGGTCGAGGACCGATGGGGTCGGCGTACACCGCTGACGCTGCACCTCGACCACCATGCGGTCGAAGGGCTGATCTCGGCGCTGGGTCGCCGGCCGGACGGGGCCGGCCCGCGGGCCCTGCCCGATGAGCTCAAGCGGCTCACCGACCGTGAGCTGACGGTGCTGCGTGCGATGGCGACCGGCGCGACCAACGCCGAGATCGCCGGCGAGCTCTTCTTGTCGGTCGCCACCGTCAAGACCCACGTGGCGCGGGTCCTGGCCAAGCTCGGCCTGCGCGACCGGGTGCAGGCCGTCGTGTACGCCTACGAGTCGCGGCTGGTCATCCCTGGGTGACTCGTCACGCATACCCCCGAGCCTGCAGGGCGTACAGCTGGGCATAGCTCCCGCCCGCCGCCATCAGCTCGGCGTGGCTGCCGACCTCGCTGACCCGCCCGTCCGCGAGCACCACCACCAGGTCGGCCGCCGCCACCGTGGAGAACCGGTGCGTGACCAGGACGGTGACCGCTCCGCGTCGCCCCGCACGCCGCGCGGCGTCGGCGTACCCCTCGAACAGGGCGTGCTCGGTGGCCGCGTCGAGCGCCGAGGTCGGCTCGTCGAGCACGAGCAGCAACGGATCGCCGCGCATCATGCCGCGCGCGATGGCGAGGCGCTGCCACTGTCCCCCGGACAGCTCCGTGCCCTCGTCCCAGCTGGTGCCGAGCTGGGTGGCGAGACCTCCCGGGAGGGCCACGAGTACGTCGCTCGCGGCGGCGTCGGCGAGAGCCCGCAGGGCCCGTTCGTCACTGTCGAGCGCTGCCAGGTCTCCGGTGGTGATCGTCTCGCGCGCCACGAGCTCGAGATGCACGTGGTCCTGGAAGGCGCCGGCGCAGCGGGCACGCCAGGCCTCGCCGTCCAGGCCCGCCAGGTCGACTCCGTCGACCAGCACGGCGCCCTCGGTCGGTCGGTAGAGACCGGTGAGGAGCTTGACCAGCGTGGACTTGCCGGCACCGTTCTCCCCGACGATGGCCACCACGGCGCCCGCCGGCAGGTCGAGGTCCACCTGGTCAAGCGACGGGTGCTCCTGCCCGGGATAGGTGAAGGCCAGCCCGCGCAGCGAGATGCCGTCGTGCAGCCGTGCGGGAGGCGTGCCGGTGCCGTCGGCGGCACGCGCCGCCGCGACCCCGTCCTCGAGTGCGCGGTAGCGGCCGACGGTCCGGGTCACCTGGGCGAGCATCTGGAAGGCGAACCGGATCGAGGTGACGACGTGCCCGAGCTGTCCGATCACCAGCACCGAGGTCGCGACGGCACCCACCGGCACCCGACCGTCAGCCGCGTCGCGGACGATCAGGGTGAGGACGGCACCGGCCGAGGCGAGGTAGAAGAGGCCGCACGCGGTCGAGGCGACGTTCTTGGAGATGTCGGCGCGGATGTGCGGCGCGCGCCAGGCCGCGCCCGCGCGCTGGAGCCGGTCGGCGATCACCTCGCGCGCGCCGAGCACCCGCAGCTCCGAGGCGGGGACCGGCTCGGTCGCCAGCGCGACCAGGTGCTGGGTGAGCCGAGCGGGCTCGGCGGCCTCGTCCTCGGCCCGGCGGTCCCAGCGCACGATCCAGCGCCCGGCCAGGATGCTCGGCAGGGACGCCGGGATCAGCAGGAGCAGGCGGTTGTCGGCCCCGATCGCGACGACCAGGGTGACCAGCGGGAACGCCAGGCTGCGGAGGGCGTTGACCACGCTGTTGTAGGCACCGCCGAGGGCGCCCTGCCGCTCGCGCACGATCTGCGCCTGGTCGCGGAAGGCCGGCGACTCGAGGTGGTCGAGCGTCGGTACGGCGGCCATCAGTTCGGCCACCCGGCGGTCGAACTCGTGCCCGACCGTCTCGTTGAGACGGAGCCGGGCCTCCACGCCGATGGTGGTGAAGACCGGGACCACGCCGTACCCGATGGCCGCCAGCGCCGCGCCGACCACGAGCGCTGTCTCGCTGCGGGTCGCGACGCCGGTGACCATGAGCCCGAACGCGAGCGGCAGCAGGTTGGACAAGATGGTGCCGAGCACCTCGAGGAACGCCAGGAGTGCGGCCCGGCGGTCGAGCCGGAACGCCGCGGCCAGCGGCAGCCACAGGTTGCCGAAGAACGTCATGACGCGTCACCCCCGGCCAGTGCGAACCGCTCGGCCTGCAACCTGAACATCCGGGCATAGCCCCCGCCGGCTGCGACCAGCTGGTCGTGGGAGCCGTCCTCGACGATGCGACCGCCGTCGAGGACGACGATCCGGTCGGCGTGCCGGACGCTCGAGAGCCGGTGGCTGACCAGGATCGTGGTGAGCCCCCTGGTCACCGAGAGGAAGTTGTCGAACAGCTCGGCCTCGGCGCGCACGTCGAGCGCGGCGGTCGGCTCGTCCAGCACCAGGACCCCGGCGCCGGCGTCGATCGCGGCCAGGGCCCGGGCCAGGGCGACCCGCTGCCACTGGCCACCGGACAGGTCGGTGCCGCCGGCGTACTCGCCGCGCAGGACGCGGTCCCAGCCACCCACCCGGGTCAGGACGCTGTCGCCGGTGGCATCGTGCAGCGCACGCGGGACGACGGCCGCGATGTCGTCCTCCCGGTGGTCGGCCAGCATGGACATGGCGACGTTGTCGCGCAGCGTGAGGTGGTAGCGCACGAACTCCTGGAAGATCACCGCAACCCGTCGTCGGAGTGCGTCGTCGGTCCCGGGGTCGCCGCCGTCGACGAGGACGTGCCCCCGATCCGGGCGGTGGAGCCCGCACAGCAGCTTGATCAGGGTGGACTTGCCGGCACCGTTCGCACCGACCACGGCCACGCTGCTGCCCGGCTCGATCTCGAGCGTCAGACCCTCGAACGTAGGGTCGCCACGTCCCGGGTAGGTGAAGGTCACGTCACGGAGGGCCACCGCGGCGGCCGTGCCGCCCGGCCGGGTCGGGGCCGCGCTCCTGGATGGCTCGGGCAGCCGGGCCGCCAGCGCCTCGAGGTCGAGCAGCAGGGTCTGCTGGCGGATCGTCATCGTCTGCATGTCGCCGAGCATCCCGAGCCCCTCGACCTGGGTGAGCGCCTGCGCGGACGCGAGCAGGGTCGCGGTGCCGATGGCGCCGGACCAGACGCCGTGCGCGAGTGCGGAGAGTGCTACGCCGTACGCCGCCAGGATGGCGATGTTGGCGACGATGATCGGGCCACGCTTGGCGTTCCGGTTGCGCCAGAGGTCGGCCATCGCGAGCCGCCAGGTCGCCGAGAACCGCTCCAGGCCGAAGGTCGTGAGCCCGAACAGCCGGACCTCCTTGGCGCTGTCCTGGTCGACCAGCAGGTTGCGGTACCACCGCGCCCGCCGGCGCCGGCGGTCGCGGAAGATGTCCTCGAAGATCTGCTGGCTGTAGGCCGACCAGGTGACGTTGACCGCGAGCGTCGTCACCAGGACCATCGCGGCGACCCACCAGGACCATGACGCGAGCACGGCCAGTGCCGCGAGCCCCCACAGGCGATAGCCGAGCACCTGCCAGGTGGACTGCACACCCTGGAAGTACTGCTGGTTGATCTCCTCGACGGCCCCGTCGATCGCCTGCCTCACGTCGGGGTCCTCCAGGTGCTCGACGCCGTGAGGCCGGGAGGCGAGGTGCGAGACGCGCTCCAGGAGCAACGGTGTGGCCCGGCCCTGCTGGACCACGCCGACCGTGTCGGTCGCGGCCGCGCAGATCGGCTGCAGCACGAGGCAGGCCAGGGTGATCACCAGCCACCCGGTCTCCAGGCGGAGGTCGACCAGGCCCGCCACGAGTCGCCCGGACCCGATCATGACCCCGGCCGCGGCGAACGCCTGGGCCGCTGCCGCGAGCAGGCCGACCACGGTGAGGGTCGGCGAGCAGGCCCACAGCAGGCGCGCGAGGAGCACCTGACCCCTCAGGACATCGCGCAGACGGCGAACGTGGCGGACCCCAGCAGCCGTCTTCGTCATGCTCGCACTCTGACATCAATCTGATGTCAACGCAATGTCGCTACGCCGTCTTTCTGACATCAAGCAGGGTCGTGATGTTGTGCAGCCCGCTGTCGACGAACTCCGCGCCGCCCGGGCCGAGGCCCCACATGACGGCGTACCACGGGCCCAGACGATGCCAGTCCAGCGCCCGGGCCAGCTCCTCGTCCGTCACGCCGTACGCCGTGGCGACGGCCTCGGCGAAGGGCTCCGGGGTGCCGTAGAGCGGCCAGGCGAGGTCGACGGCGGGGTCGGCCACGCGCGCGTCCTTCCAGTCCAGGACCCCCACGATCCGGCCGTCCTGCGAGGTCACGTGGTGCGCCGCCAGGTCGCCGTGCACCAGCGTCGCCGGCGTGCGCAGGGCGATCCGGCGCAGCAGCGCCGTCCCGGCCTCCTGGTGCTCGGCGGGGACCAGGGGCAGGACCCGGTGGAGCATCCGCTCGAGCGTGGCCAGCAGCTCCGCCCGGGCGGCGGTCCGCTCCGGGATGCCGGACTCGACGTAGACGTTGACCGGCATGTCGTGCAGGGCCCGGAGGAACTCACCCAGGCGCTGCCCGTCGTCGCGGCTCAGCGGGACTCCGGTCGCCAGCTCCCCGGGTAGCAGGCGGTGCCGCACCCGCAGAGGCGACTCGTCGAGCACGATCGGGACCGGCACCTCGAGCGGCAGCAACGGCGCCAACCGGGGCATCAGCCGCACCTCGTTGCGGAGCTGGACCTCTGCGTCCGCGAAGCGCGGCACCCGGTCGAGCCAGCGTCCCTCCACCTCGGTCGCCACGGTGTCCCAGCCCTCGTGCGCCTCACCACGCTCGGCGGCCCGCTCACGGACCCAGTCGCCGAACAGAGCTCGGGTGTCGGGCATGAACGGGACCTCGGGGTCGGCCAGCCGGTCGAGCAGCCGTTCGAGGCTCAGCCACGCGCCGTACGCGACCTCCTCGGGCTGCAGGGTGATCGGGCCGTCCCAGGTCGTGACGTAGCGGAACGCGTGGTACGTCGTGTGGTCGTCGGCGTAGTCGCTCTCGCCGAGCGGCTCGATCTCGCTGGTGACGCCGAGCTCCTCCTCGAGCTCGCGGCGGGCCCCGTCGTACGGGTCCTCACCGGCGAGGACGACGCCGCCGGCGGTGAAGTCCCAGTGGGCCGGGTACACGTCCTTGGTCGGCGTCCGCCGGTGCACGTAGATGCGGCCGTAGGGGTCGCGAACCAC
>JAICSC010000136.1 GCA_025937085.1 Nocardioides sp. | reverse complement strand
TTGACCAGGGAGTACTCCATCTGCGTCGAGGCCAGGACGGCACGACCCGGCACGGCACGCTGCCAGGTGGCCGCCTGGGCCGTCTGCCACCCGGTGTAGTTGGAGATGCCGACGTACGACGCGCGCCCGGTCGCGATCGCATGGTCGAGCGCGGTCAGCGTCTCCTCGATCGGGACGCCGTCCACCCAGGTGTGCACCTGCCAGAGGTCGACGTGGTCGACGCCGAGTCGCCGTAGAGATGCGTCGAGGTCGGCCAGGAGCCGACCTCGGGAGGCGTAGGTCTCGCGCTCGCCGCCGCGGCGCGAGATGCCCCCCTTGGTCGCGATCACGATCTCGTCCCTCGCGACGACTTCCCCGACCAGGCGACCCACCATCTCCTCGGACGCGCCGTCGGCGTATCCCGCGGCGGTGTCGAGGAACGTGCCGCCCGCCTCGGCGAAGGCGATCAGCTGGTCACGGGCTTCGTGCTCGTCGGTCTCCCGACCCCACGACATCGTCCCCAGGCCGAGCCGCGAGACCCGCAGGCCCGTGGCGCCGACCGCCCGCTGTTGCATGCGGACAAACGTAACCCCTCGGAGGTCGCCGGCGTGCCCACAACCCGCAGGTCCGCCGGGCCCCCTAGCCTGGGTCCGCTCTCACGTCCGGCGCCTCCCCGTCGACACGCCTGCGAACCCGACTCCCCGATCTGAGAGGGGCCATGAACTACTTCGACGCCATCATCTTGGGCATCGTGGAGGGGCTCACCGAGTTCCTGCCCGTCTCCAGCACCGGCCACCTCACCATCGCGGAGAAGATCCTCGGGCTCGAGGTCGACGACCCGGCGGTCACCGGCTACACAGCGGTGATCCAGGTGGGCGCCATCCTGGCCGTGATCGTCTACTTCGCACGCGACATCTGGAACATCATCCGGACGTGGGTGCTCGGGCTGGTCAAGCCGGAGTACCGCGGCCACCGCGACTTCAGGATGGGCTGGTACGTCATCGTCGGCACCATCCCGGTCGGGATCGTCGGCCTGGCGTTCAAGGACGTGATCAAGGACGACCTGCGCTCGCTGTGGGTGGTGGCGGTCGCGCTGATCGCCTGGAGCGCGGCGATGTGGGCGGCCGAGCGGGTGGCGCGCCAGGACCGTTCGGAGAAGGGGCTCACCCTCACCGACGCGATCGTGGTCGGAGTCGTCCAGTGCGTGTCACTCATCCCCGGCGTCTCTCGGTCGGGGGCGACCATCTCGGCGGGCCTGTTCCGGGGCCTGGACCGGGTCGCGGCGACCAGGCTGTCGTTCTTCCTGTCGATCCCGGCCCTGCTGGCCGCGGGCCTGTTCGAGCTGAAGGACGCACTGAGCGGCGACATCGGGGTCGGGGAGACCGTGGTCGGGACCGTCGTCGCGTTCGTGGTGGCCTATGCGTCCGTGGCTTGGCTGCTGCGGTTCGTCGCACATCACCCGATCACGTGGTTCGTGCCCTACCGGGTCGCGCTGGGTGGGCTGCTGATCGTGCTGCTGGCGAGCGGGGTCATGTCGGCGACCTGACGGCCCATCGAGGTCAACCCGCGCCTTGCACAGCCAGCTGCTCACAGCCAGCCGGAGTGCTTGAACCACATCCACAGCAGGACGACCGCGGCGGCCATGAGTGCGATCGCGTAGGGGTAGCCGTAGGTCCACCCCAGCTCGGGCATGTGGTGGAAGTTCATGCCGTAGACCCCGGCGATCAGGGTCGGCACCACCACGATCGCGGCGCCCGCGGAGATCTTGCGCATGTCCTCGTTCTGCTGGACCGAGATCTGGGCGATGTGGGCGTCGAAGGCCGTGGACAGCAGCTGGTCGAGTCCGTCGACGGTCTCGGCGGCCCGGGTCAGGTGGTCGAGCACGTCGCGGAAGAAGGGCGCGGAGTTCTCGTCGATCCCGGGTACGGCGCCGGTGGCGAAGCGCCGCATCGGCTCACGCAGCGGCAGTACGGCGCGCCGGGCCTCCGCGATCTCCCGCTTGAGCGTGTAGATGCGGGCCGAGTCGTTGGTCCGCTGCGGGGAGAACACCGAGGTCTCCACCTCGTCGACGTCCTCCTCGAGCGAGTCCATCACCGACAGGTAGCCGTCCACGACGCGGTCGCACACGGCGTACACGACCGCCGACGGGCCATGGGTCAGCACCGCCGACTTCGCCTCCAGGTCGCGGCGGGCGCTGTGCAGCTCCGAGCCGGACCCGTGCCGCACCGTGATCACGAAGTCCGGGCCGACGAACATGTTGATCTCACCGGTCTCGACCGCGTCGTCCTCGTCGACGTACCACAGCGACTTCAGGGTGAGGAACAGCGTGTGCTCGTACCGCTCCAGCTTGGGCCGTTGATGGGCGTGGTAGGCGTCCTCGACGGCGAGCGGGTGGAGGTCGAACTCGTTCCGGACCGTCGCCAGCTCCTCCTCGTTCGGCTCGTGGAGCCCGACCCACACGAAGTCTCCCGGCTCGGTCGCCAGCTTGCGGATCGAGGCCAGGTCGCCGGCCGCCAGGTCGTCCTCGACCCGCCTGCCCTGTCGGTAGACGGCGCTGTCCACGATCACGGCGCCCACGCTAGACCCGAGCCGGGGCCGCGAGGCCGTGGCGCGCAGACGTCGGCCGGGCCGTGTGAGAAGACGCCCGTAGGGTCTGATCATGGCCACCGTGATCCTGCTGCGGCACGGGCGCACCGAGGCGAACGCCACCGGCACGCTCGCGGGACGCAGCCCCGGCGTGCACCTCGACGACCTCGGCCGGACCCAGGCCGAACGGGCCGGTGAGCGGCTGGCGGTCGTCCCACTCGCCGAGCTCGTGAGCAGCCCGCTGGAGCGCTGTCAGGAGACCGCCAGGGTCGTCGCAGCGCGCCAGGCGGGCCGGCCCCCCGTCCACCGCGACAGGGCGCTGACCGAGTGCGACTACGGCGAGTGGCAGGGCCGCAAGCTCCGCGACCTGGCGAGGCTGGCGCTGTGGAAGACCGTGCAGACCAACCCCTCCGCGGCCACCTTTCCCGGTGGTGAGTCGCTGCCGCAGATGCAGGCCCGCGCAGTCGACGCCGTACGACGCCGGGACGCCGCGGTCACGGCAGCGCACGGCCCCGAGGCGGTGTGGCTGGCGGTCAGCCATGGCGACGTCATCAAGTCGATCGTGGCCGACGCCCTGGGGATGCATCTGGACCTCTTCCAGCGGATCCAGGTCGACCCGGCCTCGATCTCGGTGGTCCGCTACACCGAGGCGAGGCCCTACGTGCTGTCCGCGAACACGCACGAGGGCGACCTGTCCTGGCTGGCCCCGAAGCCGGCCAAGCCGGGCCGGCGGAAGAAGGTCGACCGCGGAGCGGCGGTCGGCGGTGGCGACGGCGGGCCTTCGGCCTGATCGACCGCCACCGCGCTCCAGCGGCTGCATAAGGTGGAGCCATGCCCGTGATCCACGAGTTCGACCCCCCGGAGCGTTTCGTGGCCGGGACCGTCGGTGAGCCGGGCGGCCGCACGTTCTTCCTGCAGGCGCGGTCCGGTCCGCGGATGGTCAGCGTCGCGCTGGAGAAGCAGCAGGTCGCTGTCCTGGCCGAGCGCATCGACGAGCTGCTCGACGAGGTCATGGCCAGCGCCGGCAACGACACCATGATCCCGGCCGTCGCTCCCGTCGGGCTGGACGACTCCGACCCGCTCGAACAGCCGATCGACGAGCAGTTCCGGGCCGGCACGATGACGCTGTCGTGGGATCCCGGCCTGGCCCGCGTGGTGATCGAGGTCTTCCCGCTGACCGATCCCACCGAGGAGGAGGAAGAGGAGGCCGAGCCGGACGAGGTGTTCCTGGTGCGGCTGGAGGCCGGGTCGGCGCGCGCGTTCGTGAAGCGCGCGAGCCTGGTCATCGACGCCGGCCGTCCCGACTGCCCGTTCTGCGGGAACCCGATCGACCCCGACGGCCACCTGTGCGTCCGCGCGAACGGGTTCCGCCGCCGCGACCCGGCCTGATGGCCGGACCCCGCTCGAGGGAGCGTCGATGATCGCCCAGGGGCTCCGCACCGGCGGGCTCACCCTGCACGGCCGGGTGATGCCGGCGTCCAACGCGACCTTCGTCGGCGAGATCGACGGGCGCCGGGTCATCTACAAGCCGGTGGCGGGCGAGCGGCCCCTCTGGGACTTCCCGGACGGCACCCTCGCCCAGCGCGAGGAGGCGGCGTACGTCGTGTCCGAGGCCCTCGGCTGGAACCTCGTGCCGCTGACGTTCCGCCGCGACGGCCCCCACGGGCTCGGGATGGTGCAGCTGTGGCAGGAGCCCGACGCGGTCCAGGAGGCGGTCACCCTGGTCCGAGACACGGCCGTGCCCGACGGCTACCTCTATGTCTTCGAGGGACTCGACGACCGCGACCAGGTCGTCTCGCTCGTGCACGAGGACACCGCCGAGCTGCGCCGGATGGCGGTCTTCGACGCGGTGGTCAACAACGCCGACCGCAAGGGCGGGCACGTGCTGGCGATGACCGACGGCCATCGGTACGGCGTCGACCACGGACTGACCTTCCACGTGGAGAACAAGCTCCGCACGGTGCTGTGGGGCTGGGCCGGCGACGCCCTCACCGACGAGGACCGGGCTCGCCTCGACCAGCTCTCGGCCCGGCTGGATGGTGACCTCGGAGAGTGCCTGATCGACCTGCTCACGCCGCAC
Source organism: Nocardioides sp. (assembly GCA_025937085.1). Classification (GTDB taxonomy): domain Bacteria; phylum Actinomycetota; class Actinomycetes; order Propionibacteriales; family Nocardioidaceae; genus Nocardioides. The sequence continues at coordinate 4,107 of JAICSC010000136.1, read as the reverse complement.
GAGGTCGAGGCGACCCGCCGGCGGGTGAAGCGGTTGCTGCGGGTCGGGACGTTGCCGGAGCCGGGCCAGGGGTGGCGGGCCATCCCGTGGCCGCCGTTCTGAGCCGGCCGAGGCGCTTGTCGCTGACGCGCGAGGACGCTCTCCCCAGGTGAACCGGCCGCGGGATGACCGGGTTCGCTGCCGTAGTCTCCCGCGTATGCGCGCATGGCCTGCCCCGGACCTGCCTGCCCTCCCGGTCCAGGCACCTCCGGTCCGCGTGCACGACAGCTCCACCGGACGCCTGGTCGAGACCCGCCCCCAGGGCCCCGCTCGCCTGTACGTCTGCGGCATCACGCCGTACGACGCCACCCACATGGGCCACGCCGCGACCTTCGTCGGCTTCGACCTGCTCAACCGGGCATGGCGCAACGCCGGGCACGACGTGGTGTACGTGCAGAACGTCACCGACGTCGACGACCCCTTGTTCGAGCGGGCGGCGAAGGTGGGCATCGACTGGCGCGAGCTGGCCGCCCGTGAGACCGAGCTGTTGAGACAGGACATGGCCGCGCTGCGGATCATCCCGCCCGACCACTTCCCCGGAGCGGAGGAGTCGCTAGACCTGATCGTGGACCTGATCCGGCGGCTGGAGGACGCGGGAGCGGTGTACGCGGTGGACGACGACCTCTACTTCTCGGTGTCGGCCGACCCGACGTTCGGCGACGAGTCGGGCTGGACCCGCGACGAGATGCTCGCGGTGTACGCCGACCGCGGGGGTGATCCCGACCGGCCGGGCAAGAAGGACCCGCTCGACTGTCTGGTCTGGCGCGCTGAGCGCCCGGGCGAGCCGGCGCTCGACAGCGCGCTCGGCCGCGGCCGGCCGGGCTGGCACGTCGAGTGCACGGCGATGGCGCTGGACCTTCTCGGGGAGCGGTTCGACGTCCAGGGCGGTGGGACCGACCTGGTGTTCCCGCACCACGAGATGTGCGCCTCGGAGGCGCAGGTGCTGACGGGTACGCCGTTCGCCCAGGCCTACGTCCATGCCGGCATGGTCGGGTACGACGGCGAGAAGATGTCGAAGTCCAAGGGGAACCTGGTCTTCGTCTCGGCCCTGCGCAACAGCGACGTCGACCCGATGGCGATCCGGCTCACGCTGCTGCGCCACCACTACCGCTCCGACTGGGAGTGGACCGACGACCAGCTCTGGGCCTCCCTCGACCAGCTCGACACGTGGCGCCGGGCGGTCGCCGTCGGCGCGGGCGCGGCCGCGATGCCCGTGGTCGACGCAGTGCTCTCCGCCCTCGCCACGGACCTCGACGCACCTGCGGCCGTGGCGCTGGTCGACGCCTGGGCCGACGCCACGCTCGGTTCGTCCGGCCTCGCCGACACCAGCGATCCGCACGCGGGGGCGACGGTGCGTTCGCTGCTGGACGCGGCCCTCGGACTGGTCCTGTAGGGCGATACGTCGGTCGAGCCTGTCGAGACCACGTTTCAGGCCCCAGGCACCGTCACCGGATTTCGACTCGCCGCGCGCTCGTTCCTCGCGCCCGGCTGCTCGCTTCAACCGTCCTCGGTCCTTCGTTTGAGGTAGCGCTCGAACTCTCGGGCGATCGCCTCGCCGCTCGCCTCCGGCAGGTCGGTGGTGTCGCGGGTCTCCTCCAGGGCGCGGACGTAGTCGGCCACGTCCTCGTCCTCCTCGGCGAGCTCGTCGACACCGCGCTCCCAGGCGCGGGCGTCCTCGGGGAGGTCGTCGAGGGGGATGCTGCACCCGAGGAGCTCCTCGAGGTGCCCGATCAGGGCGAGGGTGGCCTTGGGGCACGGCGGCTGCGCGACGTAGTGGGGGACGGCCGCCCAGTAGGACACGGCCGGCACGTCGAGTCGCACGCACGCGTCCTGGAAGACCCCCACGATGCCGGTAGGCCCCTCGTACGTCGACTGCTCGAGCTTGAGCCGGTCGACCAGGTCGGCCTCGGTGGCGGTCCCGGTGACCGGGATCGGCCGTGTGTGCGGCGTGTCGGCGAGCAACGCACCCAGGGTGACCACGAGCTCCCCGCCCAGGTCGTCGCACGCCGCGAGCAGCTCCGCGCAGAACTGGCGCCAGCGCATGTTCGGCTCGATGCCCCGCACCAGGATCACGTCGCGGTCGAGCTCGGGAGGAGAGGCCACCGCGATCTGGGTGCTGGGCCAGGTGATCCTGCGGTGGCCGAGCTCGTCGCTGCCGACGACCGGGCGGTTCACCTGGAAGTCGTAGAACTCCTCGGGGTCGATCGCGCCGATGATGCGGGCGTCCCAGACCTTGATCAGGTGGTCGATGACGGCAGAGGCAGCGTCCGCTGCGTCGTTCCAGCCCTCGAACGCCGCGATCACCACCGGCTCGACGAGGTCGTCGATCTCCTCGATCTCGATCACTCCACAACAGTAGTCACCCAGGAGCGGGCGCAGAGGCGTGTACCCACCATCCGGCCCCGGGGCCATGCGACGTTTTGGCCGGGGTTCGACCGCGGTGTCACGATGCGGGAGCCGGGTCCACCACCCGGGACGACTTCCTAGGCTGGTGGCCCACGAGAGCGAGGGACAGTCGTGCCGGAGTCACAGAGGCCGGAGTCACAGAGGACGGCGGGGACGCTCCACCGCCCCGATGCCACCGCGGAGCTCACCGAGCTGCTCCGCGATCGGATCCTGGTGCTCGACGGGGCGATGGGCACGATGATCCAGGGTCACCACCTCGACGAGGCGGCCTACCGCGGCGAGCGGTTCGCGTCGTACGACGAGTTCCCGGGCGACCTGGGCGGCGACAACGACCTGCTGTCGCTGAGCAACCCGGAGGTCATCCGCGCGATCCACCGCGCCTACCTCGACGCCGGCGCCGACATCATCTGCACCAACACGTTCAACGGCACCCGGATCTCCCAGGCCGACTACGGGCTCGAGGACCTCTGCTACGAGCTGAACCTCGCCGCCGCGACCGTGGCCCGTGCGGCCGCCGACCAGGCGTCCACCCCCGACCGCCCGCGCTTCGTGGCCGGCTCGCTCGGCCCGACCTCCAAGACCGCGTCGATCTCACCCGACGTCAACGACCCCGGCGCACGCAACGTGACGTTCGACGACCTGGTGGCGGCGTACCACGAGGAGGCGCGCGGCCTGGTCGACGGTGGCGCCGACATCCTCCTGATCGAGACGGTCTTCGACACTCTCAACGCGAAGGCCGCGGTCTTCGCCGTCGAGACCCTCTTCGAGGAGCAGCGGCGCAGGTGGCCGGTGATCGTGTCCGGCACGATCACCGACGCCAGCGGCCGCACGCTGTCCGGCCAGGTCACGGAGGCGTTCTGGAACTCGGTCCGCCACGTCCGACCGCTCGCCGTCGGCCTGAACTGCGCGCTGGGGGCCTCGGACCTGCGGCCGTACGTCGCCGAGCTGTCCCGCGTCGCCGACTGCTTCGTCTCCACCCACCCGAACGCCGGCCTGCCCAACGCCTTCGGCGAGTACGACGACACCCCAGAACAGATGGCGGGTGTCCTGGGGGAGTTCGCGACCAGCGGGCTGGTGAACATCGTCGGTGGTTGCTGCGGCACCACCGCCGACCACATCGCCGCGATCGCCGACGCCGCCAAGGGCGTGTCGCCGCGCCCCGTCCCGACCGTCGCGCCGGCCATGCGGCTCTCGGGACTCGAGCCGGTGACCATCACCGAGGACAGCCTCTTCGTCAACGTCGGCGAACGCACGAACATCACCGGCTCGGCCCGGTTCCGCAAGCTGATCAAGGACGGCGACTACGACACCGCGCTGTCTGTCGCGGCCCAGCAGGTCGAGGCCGGCGCCCAGGTCATCGACGTCAACATGGACGCGGGGATGATCGACGGTGTCCAGGCCATGGACCGGTTCCTGAAGCTGGTCGCCTCCGAGCCGGACATCTGCCGGGTCCCGACCATGATCGACTCCGCCAAGGTGATGGTCGAGTTCCTCAATCTGCTCGCGGCCGAGCCCGATATCGCCCGCGTGCCGCCTCGCCGGCCTCGAACCGGTGACCATCACCGAGGAGTCCCTGTTCGTCAACGTGGGGGAGCGCACCAACATCACCGGCTCGGCCCGGTTCCGCAAGCTGATCAAGGTCGGCGACTATCCGTCCGCGCT
>JAICSC010000357.1 GCA_025937085.1 Nocardioides sp. | reverse complement strand
TGAACCGCGGCGGCAGGCCAGCCCGGCCCGATCAGACAGAGCTGGTCGGCGAGACCGCGAGCAGCTGCGCGTAGCTTGCCGGGGGCCACTGCGTCACCGACCCTGCCAGGACGTCATACAGAACCGCACGCATAGGTCACGATCCGCCTGACGTCCTGAGTACCTGGAGGTCTCTCTCCCTCACACCACGCTGAGCGGCAGCAGCTCACGCCCGGTTGGGCCGATCTGGATCTCGGTCTCCAGCTCCGGGCAGACGCCGCAGTCGTAGCAGGGGGTCCACCGGCAGTCCTCGACATCGGGCACGGCATCGGGGTCCTCGGCCACGGCGAGCGCGTCCTCCCAGTCGGACCAGAGCCAGTCCTTGTCGAGCCCGGAGTCGAGGTGGTCCCAGGGCAGCACCTCGTCGTACTCGCGCTGGCGCACGGTGTACCAGTCGAGGTCGACGCCGGTACCGGCCAGCGCTCGGACCGACGCGTCGACCCAACGGTCGAAGGAGAAGTACTCGCTCCAGCCGTCGAAGCGGCCGCCGTCGCGCCAGACCTCCTCGATGATCCGCCCGACCCGGCGGTCGCCGCGGGAGAGCAGGCCCTCGATGATCCCGGGCTTGCCGTCGTGGTAGCGGAAGCCGATCGCTCGGCCGTACCGCTTGTCCGCGCGTACGACGTCGCGCAGCTTCTGCAGCCGCTCGTCGGTGGTCTCGTGGTCGAGCTGGGCGGCCCATTGGAACGGCGTGTGCGCCTTCGGCACGAAGCCTCCGATGGACACCGTGCACCGGATGTCGTTGCGCCCGGTGACCTCGCGACCCTTGGCGATCACCTTCGTGGCCAGGTCCGCGATGCCCAGCACGTCCTCGTCGGTCTCGGTGGGGAGACCGCACATGAAGTAGAGCTTCACCTGCCGCCAGCCCTGGGCGTACGCCGTCGCCACGGTGCGGATCAGGTCCTCCTCGTCGACCGCCTTGTTGATCACCTTCCGCATCCGCTCGCTGCCGCCCTCGGGAGCGAAGGTGAGCCCGGAGCGACGACCGTTGCGGGAGAACTCGTTGGCCAACGTGATGTTGAAGGCGTCGACCCGCGTCGAGGGCAGGGAGAGCGAGACGTTCGAGCCGTCGTACCGGTCGGCGAGCCCGTGCGCCACCTCGGCGATCTCCGAGTGGTCGGCGCTGGACAGCGAGAGCAGGCCGACCTCTTCGAAGCCGGACCTCCGGATGCCGTTCTCGACCATCTCGCCGATCGTCTGGATGGAGCGCTCGCGCACCGGGCGGGTGATCATGCCGGCCTGGCAGAACCGGCAGCCGCGGGTGCAGCCCCGGAAGATCTCGACGCTGAAGCGCTCGTGCACCGTCTCGGCCAGAGGCACCAGGGGCTTGGCCGGGTAGGGCCACCGGTCAAGATCCATCAGCGTGTGCTTGCGGACCCGGAACGGGATCCCCGGACGGTTGGGCACGACCGCCTCGATGGTGCCGTCGACGGCATAGGCGACGTCGTAGAACTTCGGGACGTAGACGTTCTCCGAGACGGCGAGCCGGCGCAGCAGCTCGTCCCTGGTCATGGCAGAGCCGCCCGGGCCGTCCTTCTCCCGCTTCCACTCCCGGACGACCTCCGAGATCGCGAGCACGACCTGCTCGCCGTCGCCGAGCACCGCCGCGTCGAGGAAGTCCGCGATCGGCTCTGGGTTGAAGGCCGCGTGGCCGCCGGCGATCACGACCGGGTCGTCATCCGTGCGGTCGGCCGCGTGCAGCGGGATGCCGGCGAGGTCGAGGGCGTTGAGCAGGTTGGTGTAGCCGAGCTCGGTGGCGAAGCTGATCCCGAACAGGTCGAAGTCGCGCACCGGCCGGTGGGCATCGACGGTGAACTGCGGGATCGCGTCCTCGCGCATGACCCGCTCCATGTCGGGCCACACGGCGTACGACCGCTCGGCCAGGATCCAGTCGCGCTCGTTGAGGACCTCGTAGAGGATCTGCACGCCCTGGTTCGGCAACCCGACCTCGTAGGCGTCCGGATACATCAGGGCCCACCGGACCTCGACCGACTCCCAGTCCTTGACGGTCGAGTTGAGCTCACCCCCGACGTACTGGATCGGCTTGGACACCGACGGCAGCCGGGGCTCGAGCCGGGCGAAGACGCTCGCGGACACGGGGTACCTCAACACCTCTCCAGGGACGGGGGAAAGCACCAGCGTACGACGTGAGGCGGTGCCTCGAGGCCCAGCGGGTCGCTCGGTCGGGCGTGCCGAACCCCACCTACTATGTGCGGATGGCGAGCCAGGTCAGGACCTACCGGGACATCGACGGCTGGTTCGGCTGGACCGACCACGCCCTGTTCCGGGGAATCCTGGATCGCCAGCGAGATTCTCCGGCCGGCGACCTGGTGGAGATCGGTGCCTTCAAGGGGAAGAGCGCCGTGGTCATCGGCGACTACCTGCGGCCGGACGAGCAGTTCGTCGTGGTCGACACCTTCGGCGACCCGGACCTGCTCGGGATCGCCGACGCGGACGCCGAACCGACCAAGGGGCGCAACTACTTCACCCGCCTCACCCGTGGCCAGTTCGAGGAGAACTACCTGTCGATCCACGACTCGTTGCCGACCGTTGTCCAGGCGCTCAGCATCGACGTCGTCAACCACGTGGCACCGGGGTCAGCCCGGTTCATCCACGTCGACGGCTCGCACCAGTACGAGGACGTGGCCGAGGACTGCCGGTCGGTGAAGCAGCTCCTGCGCGGTGACGGCGTTGTCGTCTTCGACGACTGGCGCAAGCCCGACTGCCCCGGGGTGGCGGCCGCGATCTGGGACTCCGCGCTCCACGACGGGCTCATCCCGGTGGCGCTGTCGTCGCAGAAGCTGTACGGCGTCCACGGCGACCCCGACCCGCTCATGGCCGCGGTCCGCGAGGTGCTCGCCGCCCACCCCCAGAGACTTCGCCTGAAGGAGATCGACCTGTTCGGGCGCACCGTGCTGTCGGTGGCGGACACGAAACGTGGCCGGAAGCCGCAGCCGAGCGTCCCCCGCGACCGATCGACAGCGTCGACGGGTCCGGGAAGCGTGCGACTGCGCCGGGTGCTCGCCGACAACGCGGCCACCTCGGCCGTGGCCCGCTGGGCCCGCAGCCGTCGCGCGTGAGCTTCGGGCGGGTCAGCCGCTGGGGCACGCCCTAGTCCCCGAGCTCCTCGAGTGCCGCGCGTGCCTCGTCCAGCGACTTCTCGGCGTAGGCGATCATCTGCTCGAGCCCCTCCGCCC
>JAICSC010000070.1 GCA_025937085.1 Nocardioides sp. | reverse complement strand
GGCGCTCGCGGGTGGCCTCCATCTCGGCCTCGAGCGCGGCGGTCTCCTTGGTCACCCGGGAAGGCTACCAACGGGCGCCTGCGAGCACCGTCGCCGGGACGGGTTAGGTTCGGCGCATGACTCGCCTCTCGACGGGTGACCCGGCACCCGACTTCACCCTGCCCACCGACGACGGTAGGACCGTCTCGCTCGCGGACTCCCGGGGCCGCCGGACGATCGTCTACTTCTACCCGGCCGCGATGACCCCGGGCTGCACGACCCAGGCGTGCGACTTCACCGACTCGCTGTCGTCGCTGCAGGCCCAGGGGTACGACGTGCTCGGCATCTCGCCCGACTCCCCCACGAAGCTGGCGAAGTTCCGCGAGCGGGACGGGCTGACCATCACGTTGCTCTCGGACGCCGACCGGTCGGTGATGAACGCCTACGGCGCGTTCGGGGAGAAGAAGCTCTACGGCAAGACCGTCGAGGGGGTCCTCCGCTCGACCTTCGTCGTCGACGAGGAGGGGAACATCGCCCTCGCTCAGTACAACGTCAAGGCCACCGGTCACGTGGCCAAGCTCCGGCGCGACCTCGGCCTGGACTGACCGTCAAACCACCCGGTCCCCGCCGCGCCGTGGCCGGTGACTGCCGAGCTGTTCGGTCAAGAGGCTGCGCTCCCTCCGGCGGCGGTGCGGCGGACCACGGTCAAAGTGAGAGCGAGCGTCAGCGCCGCGGTGACCGACAGCAGCCCCAGCCCCAGGGCGTAGGACTCGGTGCGCCCGTAGATGTAGCCCATCAGCAGGGGCGGCACGAAGCCCCCGAACCCTCCGGCCGCCCCGACCAGACCGGTGACCCCGCCGACGCGTGCCGGCTCGGTCACCTGGGCGATCAGCGCGAACGTCGCGCCGCTGCCGCAGCCGAGCGCTGCGGCCATCGACAGGAACGCCACGGCGCCGACGCTGTCCACGGGTGGATGGCCGGCCGCAACGGCCGCGCCGGCCACCACGACGGCGTACCCGGCGACGAGAACGGGCACGGATCCGATCCGGTCGGACAGCCAGCCGCCCAAGGGCCGCATGACGACTGCCACGACGACGAAGCCGGCCATCCGGTTGGCCGCACCGGCGGGCGAAAGCCCGTACTCGGTCTTCAGGTACGCCGGGAGGTAGACCGAGAACGCGACGTAGCCGCCGAAGGCGACGGCGTACAGGATGGCCGCCTGCCAGGTGATCGGCAGCCTCGCGTTCGCCATGAGCCTGCTGCCCAGGGAGGTCTGTGGCACGACCCGGCCCGGGGCGTCGCGCAGGACCACCCAGGAGACCACGGCGTACGCCGCGAGCACGGCCGCGGTGATCAGGAACGGCGCCTTCTCCCCGACGTTGCCGTACAGCTTCACGGTGGTCAGGGCGCTGATCGCAGTGCCGCCCATGCCGGCGCCGAAGATCCCGACCGCGAGGCCGCGCCGGTCCGGGGGGAACCACGCGTTCACGAACGGGACGCCCACGGCGAACGACGTCCCCGCGATGCCCAGGAAGAAGCCGCCGACCAGGATCAGGGAGTAGGAGTCCAAGGCGACGAAGGCCAGGAACAGGACCGGCAGGATCGTCACCGCCGAGATGAGCGGGAACATCACCCGCCCGCCGTACCGATCGGTCAGCGCGCCGACCACGATCCGGCCGAGCGAGCCGACCACGACCGGTACCGCCACCATCAGAGCGACATCCGACTCGCTGAGGCTGCCGAGCGTGCCCTGCTGGCGGAACATCGGGCCGAGCGGGCTGATCAGGGCCCAGGCCCAGAAGTTCACCGCGAAGCCGATGGTCGCGACGGCGAGCATCAGGGAGGGTGATCCCACCCGAGATCGCAGGTCGGAGGGGCTGGTGGTCTGTGCTGGCATCAACATCCCGTCGTCCTTCTCATCCCTATCGGATGGGTCCTGGCGCGTCCAGCCTTCCGGGGATCCGTCTCGCGGGTCAGGGACCATCGGCCCTCATCGGGATGACGGTGGGCCGGACCTGCGATGGCTGCTCGGCGCGGGTGGGTGACGCCCTGGCCCGGCTGGGGACCCGGAGCCGTCCCTAGACTTGTCGCCCACGCGCTCGTAGCCCAATCGGCAGAGGCAACGGCTTTAGGTGCCGTCCAGTGAGAGTTCGAGTCTCTCCGAGCGCACACGTTGAGTCCACACGTGGCGCACGCGGGTCAGGGGTCAGCCGTGACGCAGCGATCTCATGCCGGAAGGACGCGGACGATCTGGGGCGCGATCTCGCGGAGGGCCCGGCCGCGGTGGGAGATCGCGTCCTTGTCGACAGCGTCGAGCTCGGCGGTGGTGCGGCCGGGGAACTCGACCGCCTCGAACAGCACGTCGTACCCGAAGCCGCCGCTCCCCCGCGTCTCGTGGATCACCCGCCCGTCCATGCGGCCCTCGACGACCAACGGTTCGTGTCCGGGCGCACAGAAGGCGATGGCGCAGGTGAAGTGGGCGCCCCGACGCTCGTCGGGGACGTCGGCCAGCTGGTGGAGCAGCAGTGAGTTGTTCCGATCGTCAGACTTCGGCTGGCCGGACCAACGAGCCGACAGGACCCCCGGCATCCCGTTGAGGGCGTCGACGCACAATCCGCTGTCGTCGGCCACCGTGGGCAGCCCGGTCGCGGCAAGGCCGGCGCGCGCCTTCAGCAGAGCATTGCCCTCGAACGTCGGCTGGTCCTCCACCGGCTCGTCGTACGCCGCAACGTCGTCGAGCCCGAGCACCTCAGTGCCCGGCAGGTGCTGATCGAGGATGCGGCGCATCTCGCCCAGCTTCTTGGCGTTGCGAGAGGCGAGGAACACCCGGGTCACGAGGTGAGCGCCTCGCGCTGTCGTCGGGTCAGCTCGGCACACCCCTTCTCCGCGAGGGCCAGGAGGGTGTCCAGCTCGGTCCGGTCGAACGGCGCGCCCTCGGCGGTGCCCTGGACCTCGACGAACCTCCCGTCGCCGGTCATCACGACGTTCATGTCGGTCTCGGCACGGACGTCGTCGTCGTAGTGCAGGTCGAGGCGGGGCGTTCCGTCGATGATGCCGACGCTCACCGCGGCGACGGAGCCGGTGAGCGGCTCCCCGGCCAGCGCGCCCTGCGAGCGTAGGTGGTCCACCGCGTCGGCAAGGGCGACGTAGGCGCCGGTGATCGCGGCGGTGCGGGTGCCGCCATCTGCCTGGAGGACGTCGCAGTCCAGGACGATGGTGTTCTCGCCGAGCGCCTTGTAGTCGATGATCGCGCGCAGGGAGCGCCCGATCAGCCGCGAGATCTCATGGGTACGGCCGCCGATCCGCCCGCGGACCGACTCGCGGTCGGAGCGGGTGTTGGTCGAGGCGGGGAGCATGGCGTACTCGGCCGTCACCCAGCCGAGACCCGAGCCCTTCCGCCAACGCGGCACACCCTCGGTGGCCGAGGCGGCGCAGAGCACACGCGTGCGGCCGAACTCCACCAGGACCGAGCCGGCCGCGTGGTCGAGCCAGTGGCGGGTGATGGTGACGGGGCGCAGCGCGTCGTCCGAGCGGCCGTCGCTCCGAGGGGTGGCGGGTCCGGGGGCATCCATGCCCGAGACCCTAGCCAGTCGCCCGGACAAGCAGACATCGCCGGCTGAGCCCGAGCCCTACTTCACCTCGGCGCGTCGGATCCGCCACAACCCGATCAGCAGCGGAAGCGCGAGCCAGATGAGACCGCTCACCACCAGGTGCCACCACTGCGCCGACGTCAGCGGCATGTCGTACAGCTCGTTCTGGGCGGCCTGGAAGTCGATCCACGGGGCCAGGTGGGAGAACCAGGTCATCAGCGAACCGAGCGCGATCAGGCCGGGCAGGACGTACTTGTACACGACGTACACCACGATCGCGGCCGGGGTGTTGAGGAGGAGGCAGGCCAGGGCGAAGCCACCCACCATTGCGAACGTCTGGGTGACCAGGAAGCCGGTGAAGCCGGTCCAGCCGAAGGTCCAGGCGGGGCTCTGGCCCTGGATGGCGGCGAACAGCAGGTTGCCGAGGAGCCCGATCACCAGCGCGAACGCGATCACGAACGCCGTCATCGCGACACCCGCGAGCATCTTGGCCATCACGACCCGCATCCGACGGGGTTCGAGGGTGAACGTCGTCATGGCCGTGCGCTGGCTCCACTCGCTGCTGACCAGCATGATCCCCAGGATCGGCAACAGGAACGACGACACGAACGCCGCGCCCGCGACGAAGTCGCCGTACGACGAGTCGAGGTTCTTGACTGCGGACACGATCAGGAAGATGGTCTCGGCGACGAGGACGGCCGCGATCGTGATGCCGATCAGCCAGCGTCCAGCCCGGGTGTCGACCGACTTGCGCAGCTCGACCCCGAACAGCCGGCCGAAAGGGATGCCCGGGGTACCCGCGATGTCGAGCACCGCCGGCACCGGGACGGCCGCGGCGCTCACTTCACCTCCGCTCGCCGGATCCGCCAGATGCCGATCGCCATCGGGACCACCAGCCAGATGATCCCGGACACGGCCAACTGCGCCCAGTCCTTGCCCGTGATCGTCGCGTCGATCAGGCCGCCCTGGTCGTTGTTGAAGTCGATCCAGGGCTGCAGGCTCTCGAACCAGGTCATGAGCGCGGCGGCGATGCCGAAGATCGTCGGCAGGACGAAGGAGTAGACGAAGTAGATGACGATCCCGGCCGGGCTGTTCAGGAACAGCGCACCGAACGCGAACCCGGTCGCCATCCCGAAGATGTAGAGCAGCAGGTAGTAGAACGCGAACTTCGCGGGGTTCCCCCACACGACCGTGTGGCCGGAGAGGGCGCCGTACAGCGCGTTGGCGAGGGCCCCGAGGAGTACCCCGATGACGAGCGCCGCGACCGAGATCAGCAGGATGCTGACGAACTTCGCCGCGATCACCCGCACCCGGGAGGGCTCGAGGGTGAAGGTCACCATGGCGGTGCGCTGGCTCCACTCACTGGTCACCGTCAGCACGCCGAGGACCGGTAGCAGGATGCCCATCGGGGTGTTCATGCCCTGCAGGAAGTCGATGTACTTCGGGTGGAGGTCCTGACCGAGCACGACCGACAGCTGGATGATCAGCACCAGCAAGGTCAAGCCGGCGATCGCGATCAGCAGCCAGCGACCGGCGCGGGTGTCGGCGAGCTTGCGCAGCTCGACCGCGACCAGCCGCCCGAACGGGACTGTCGGGGTGTGCGAGACGTCGAGGGTGGCCGGAGCAGTGGTAGCACTCATGCCCGCACCTCGCTCGCCGTGGCTTCGCTCGCCGTGACCTCGTTGGCGGTGACCTCGTTGGGCAGTACGTCGCGCTGGGTCTCGGCGGTCAGCTCGAGGAACAGGTCCTCGAGGCCGCCCTCGTGGCCGGCCCTCAGGTCGGTCAGCACGATCTGGCGCTCCGCGGCGACCCGCCCGACGTCCACCGGCTCGGCGGTCACCCGCAGACCCTCGCCGGCCGGGTGCACGACGATGCCCTTGTCGGTCAGCGCCTCCGCCAGCTGGTGGTTGTCCAGCGCGGTGACCAAGGTGGTCGACACCCCGCCGGTCGCGTCGCGGAGCAGCTCGTCGCGGGTGCCTCGGGCCACGATCCGGCCGTTGCCGATCAGGATCATCTCGTCGGCGATCTGCTCGACCTCGTGGAGGAGGTGGCTCGAGAGGAAGACCGTGCCCCCCTGGTCGGCGTACCCCTGGAGCAGGCCGCGCATCCACCGGATGCCCGCCGGGTCGAGACCGTTGGCCGGCTCGTCGAGGATCAGCACCGTCGGCTCCCCGAGCAGGGCATGCGCGATGCCGAGGCGCTGCCGCATGCCGAGCGAGTAGTTGCGGACCCGGCGCGTCGACTCGCGAGCGTCGAGCGAGACCAGGTCGAGCATCTCGTCGACCCGCGTGCCCGGCAGGCCCATGGTCCGGGCCCCGATCTCGAGCACCTCACGCCCCGTGCGCCCCGCATGCTGCGCGGACGCGTCCAGCAGTACGCCGACGTGTCGGCCGGGGTTGGGGATGTCCTTGTAGTGCAGCCCGCCGATGGTCACGTCGCCGTGGGTCGGGGGCGTGAGGCCCACCATGACCCGCATGGTCGTGGTCTTGCCCGCCCCGTTCGGTCCGAGGAAGCCGGTGACCGTGCCCGGCTTGCACTCGAACGTGATGTCGTCGACGGCGATGAAACTCCCGTAGGCCCGCGTGAGCCCTTCCACCTTGATCATGGCGAACAGACTGCCATCTCACCCCCCACTCCACATGCATCGCGGGGCTCGCCTCGCCCGACCAAAGTAGGGGTCGTCGCCTCCCGCCGTCGGCTGTCGGCACCGCTAGCTGCTCCTACCATCGTCTCGTGGAGCACGCCTCCCCCGACGTCTACCAGCCGCCGCTCACGCCTTGGGGTCACGCCTGGCGAACGGCGGTGATGGTGGTCGTCTCGGTGTGCATCGCGATCTCCCCGCTGCCGGTGGCATGGGGGAAGTCGCACTGGCTGGTGGTGGCCGACGTCGCGCTCGGGGCGGCGTCGTACGTGCTGGTCTGGTTCCGCCGGCGGCACCCGATGACGGTGGCGACTCTGATCACCGTGGCCGGGCTCGTCAGCTCGACGGCGTCGGGGCCGGGCGTCCTCGCCGCGGTGTCGCTGGCCACCCGACGCGTGTGGTGGCAGCTCGGCACGATCGGGCTGCTCAACGTGGCCGTGGGGCTCACCTACGACATGCTCGTCCCCACACCCGACAGCGGCCCGTGGTGGGTGACCCTCGTCGTCGTCGCCGCCGTCACGGTGGCGCTGCTCGGCTGGGGCGCCTACGTGGGGTCGCGCCGGGAGCTGATGTGGACGCTGAAGAACCGCGCCGAGCGCGCCGAGGCCGAGCAGGAGCTGCGCACCGCGCAGGCAAGGACGAACGAGCGGGCCCGGATCGCGCGGGAGATGCACGACGTGCTCGCCCACCGCATCTCGCAGGTGACGATGCACGCCAGCGCGCTGGCGTTCCGCACCGATCTGGACGCCGAGCAGATGCGCGCCAGCGCAACGATCATCCAGGACACGGCGCACCAGGCGCTGGCCGACCTGCGCGGCGTGCTCGGGGTGCTCCGCGACCCGGAGACCGGCACGCCCCTCGAGCCGCCGCAGCCGACGTACCGAGACCTGGCTCCCCTGGTCGACGCCGTCCGGTCCGCCGGGCTGAAGGTCAGCTACGACGACCGGCTCGACACCGTGGCGGCCGAGCTGCCGGACGTGATCGGCCGGACCGTGTACCGCATCGTGAAGGAGGGCATGACGAACGCGGCCAGGCACGCGCCGGGGACGGCGCTGCGGATCGTGGTCAGCGGCTCCCCCGACGAGGGCGTGACGGTGGAGCTGCGGAACCCGCTCGGGCTGCGGCGCGGGTCCACCCCTGGTGCCGGGCTGGGCCTCGTCGGGCTGACCGAGCGCGCGGAGCTCCGCGGCGGTCGCCTCGAGGGGCGCAGGGAGGACGACGCCTGGGTGCTGCGCGGCTGGATCCCGTGGGCGGCCTGACCCGATGATCGGTGTCCTGGTCGTCGACGACGACGCCCTCGTCCGGTCCGCTCTCGGGCTGATGCTCGGCGGGCAGCCCGACGTGCGGGTGGTGGGCGAGGCGGCCGACGGTCGCGCCGGCCTCGCCGCGGCGCGCGACCTGCGTCCCGACGTCGTGCTGATGGACATCCGCATGCCCGTCCTCGACGGGCTGGCGGCCACCATCGAGCTGAGGCAGCATCCCGATCCGCCTCATGTGATCGTGCTGACGACCTTCGACGCCGACGACTACGTCCTGCGCGCCCTCGCTGCGGGTGCCGACGGCTTCCTGCTGAAGGACACGCCACCGCCGGAGATCCTCGAGGCGATCCGCCGGGTGGCTGACGGGGAGCCGATGCTGTCGCCGTCGGTGACCCGCAGCCTGATCAAGCAGGTCGTCCCGCCCGACAGCTCCCGCTCCAGCCGGGCACAGGAGCGGCTCGCCGGCCTGACCGACCGCGAGCGCGACGTCGCGCTGGCCGTCGGCCGTGGGCTCAGCAACGCCGAGATCGCCGGTGAGCTCTACCTCTCGGTGCCCACGGTGAAGGCCCACGTGTCTCGGCTCTTCGAGAAGCTCGGGACCACGAACCGGGTGCAGATCGCGATCGTGGTCCACGACGCGGGACTGGTCTAGCCGAGGCCTCGACGCGGCCCTCAGACGTCGTACGTCGCGCCCGGGACGGCGGCCTCGAGCTCTCCGTCGTAGACCGCGGCCGCGTCGGCCATCATGTCGGCGACCCGGTACCACGGCGGCACGTGGGTGAGCACGAGCCGGGGTACGCCGTTCCGCCTGCCGACCTCGCCGGCCTCGCGTCCGGTCAGGTGGAGGTCGGGCGGGTTGTCGTCACCGTGCCGGAACGACGCCTCGGTGAGCAGCAGGTCCGCCCCGCGCGCGAGCTCGTCGAGCCCGGCAGAGAGACCCGTGTCTCCGGTGTAGGCGAGCGTCCGGCCACCGGCGGTCACCCGGAGGCCGTAGGCGGGGACCGGGTGGGCGACGGCGTACGGCTCGACTCGGAACGGCCCCAGCTCGACGGGGCCGGCGTACTCCCGGAAGTCGAACTCGTGGGTCATGCCCGGGTTCGCGGGCAGCCCGTAGGACTCGGCCATGCGGGCCGCGACGCCCTCGGGGCCCCAGACCGGGATCCGCGGCAGGGCACCGCCGGGGTGGTACTTGCGGAACACGTACAGGCCACACAGGTCGAGGCAGTGGTCGGGGTGCAGGTGGCTGAAGAACACCCCGTGCAGGTCCTCGGCCGTCGCGTACTTCTGCAGCGGACCGAGGGAGCCGCTGCCCATGTCGAGGAGGATCCGCCAGGTGCGGTCGGGGTCCTCCGGGTCCTCGGCCTCGACGACGTAGCAGCTGGCCGCGGACTCCGGGCCGGCGAAGGAGCCGGAGCAGCCGATCACGACGAGGCGCATCACGCGAGGCCCCCGGCGAACTGCGCAGCCATCGCCAGCTCGGGCCCGAGGAACCGTCGCCCGATCGTCTCGAACTCGCCGGGGGCCCCGGTGGTGAGGAACCGGTACGACGCCACGCCGCCCGGGCGCATCAGGTCGTGCGAGGCGAGCAGCTTGTAGAGGTCCTTCGCGCACTCCTCCGCACTGCTCACGAGAGTGACGCCGTCCCCCATCACGTAGGAGATGATGCCGGTCAGCAGCGGGTAGTGGGTACACCCGAGGATCACGGTGTCGACACCCGCCTCGACGAGCGGGTCGAGGTACTCGTGGGCGACCGTCAGCACCTCGTCACCACCCGTCACACCGGCTTCGACGAGCTCCACGAACCGCGGGCAGGCGCGGGTGGACAGCTCCACGTGGGGCGCGGCGGCGAACGCGTCGTCGTACGCCAGGGACTCGGCGGTCGCCCGGGTGCAGATGACCCCGATCCGGCCGGTTCGCGAGGCAGCGACCGCCCGCCGGGTGGCCGGCAGGATCACCTCGACGAGGGGTACGTCGTACCGCTCGCGCGCATCGCGGAGCATGGCCGCGCTCGCGGAGTTGCAGGCGATCACCAGAGCCTTGACACCCTCGCCGACGAGGTGGTCGAGGCACTCCAGGGCGTACTCGCGCACCTCTCCGATCGGCTTGGCGCCGTACGGCTGGCGTGCGGTGTCACCGAGGTAGACCAGGGACTCGTGGGGCAGCTGGTCGATGACTGAGCGGGCGACGGTCAGCCCGCCGAAGCCGGAGTCGAAGATGCCGATGGGGGCATCGAGCGGCGGGCGGGGCACAGTCGCACAGGCTAGCGAAGCCAGGTGCTCGCGGGTCAGCCGAACAGCTTGGCCTGCGGCGGGCCGAACTGAGGGTCGACCCCGTCGAAGAGGCTGCTCACGGACTCGCCTGCATGGACGCGGGCGATCGCCTCGGCGAAGAGTCCCGCGACACTGCGGACCTTGAGCTCGGGCCAGTCGGCAGGCGCCGGGACGGTGTCGGTGGTCACGACCTCGGTGATCATGGGGTGATGCCGCAGCCGGTCGACGGCCTTGCCCACGAAGAGGCCGTGGGTGCAGGCGACCGCGGCGCCCGTGCAACCCTGGTCGGCCAGCCTGTCGAGCAGCTCCACGATCGAGCCGCCGGTCGCGATCTCGTCGTCGAGCACGATCGCCCGCTTGCCCGTGACGTCGCCGACGATGGAGTCGATCACGACCCGATCGTCGGCCAAGCGCCGCTTGGAGCCGGCCGCGACGTTGAGACCGAGTAGACGCGAGAACTGCGTGGCGGTCTTGGCGTTGCCGAAGTCGGGCGAGACGACGACCGCATCGCTGAGGTCCTGGGCCAGGAAGTGCTCGGCAAGGATGCCCAGGGCGGTCAGCTGGTCGACGGGGACGGAGAAGAAGCCATGCACCTGCGGGGCGTGGAGCGCCATCGTCATCACCCGATGGACGCCCGCCGTGGCGAGCATGTCGGCGACCAGCCGGCCGCCGATCGAGATCCGGGAGGCGTCCTTCTTGTCCGAGCGGGCGTAGGAGTAGAAGGGGATGACCGCGGTGATCGACGCGGCACTGGCACCCCGCGCCGCATCGATCATCAAGAGCAGCTCCATCAGGTGCTCCTGCGTAGGCGGCACCAGGGGCTGGACGATGTAGACGTCGCGCTGGCGGCAGTTCGCCTGGAGCTGCGCCTGCAGGCAGTCGTTGCTGAACCGAGTCATCTCGACCGACGACAGCGGGACCCCGAGGTCGGCGCAGATCGCCCGGGCGAGGGGGCGGTGGGACGAGCCGCTGAAGACGACGACGCGAGAGTCAGGCACGGGCACTCCGGGGGCTGGGCCGGTCTGTCGGGGTCAGACTAACCCGGCGCTCCCCCTACGCCCAGAGCTGACCCTCGAGCCGTTCCTCGGCCTCGTCGATGGTGCCCTCGTAGGCGCCGGTCGACAGGTACTTCCAACCGCCGTCGGCCACGACGAACGCGATGTCGGCGTGCTCGCCAGCGCGGACGGACCTGGCGGCCTGGGCGAGGGCGGCGTGCAGGATCGCGCCGGTCGAGATGCCGGCGAAGATGCCCTCCCCGTCGAGCAGCTCGCGCACCCGGCGTACGGCGTCCCGCGGCCCGACCGAGAACCGAGCGTCGATCAGGGTCTCGTCGTACAGCTCGGGCACGAAGCCCTCGTCGAGGTTGCGCAGGCCGTAGACCAGCTCGCCGTACCGCGGCTCGGCGGCGATCACCCGGACCTCGGGCTTGTGCTCACGGAAGAAGCGGCCGACGCCCATCAGGGTGCCGGTGGTGCCGAGCCCACCGACGAAGTGGGTGACCGTGGGCAGATCGGCCAGGATCTCCGGGCCGGTGCCCTCGTAGTGGGCGAGAGCGTTGGCGGGGTTGCCGTACTGGTAGAGCAGCACCCAGTCGGGGTGCTCGGAGGCCATCCCCTTCGCAACCCGGACGGCCTCGTTCGAGCCGCCCGCCGCCGGCGAGGAGACGACCTCGGCGCCCCACATCCGCAGGAGTTGGCGGCGCTCGTCGGAGGTGTTCTCGGGCATCACGCAGACCAGGCGGTAGCCCCGCAGCCTCGCGGCCATGGCCAGCGAGATTCCGGTGTTGCCGCTGGTGGGCTCGAGGATCGTGCACCCGGGCCGCAGTCGACCGTCCTTCTCGGCGTGCTCGATCATCGCCAGCGCCGCGCGGTCCTTCAGGGAGCCGGTCGGGTTGCGGTCCTCGAGCTTGGCCCAAAGTCGGACGTCGGCGCTGGGCGACAACGTCGGGAGCCCGACCAACGGGGTGCCGCCGACCGAGCTGAGGAGGTCGTCGTACCTCATGTCCCGCCGGATGCCCCGCCGGCGACCGCGGGGAGTACGACGACCTGGTCGCCGTCGCTGAGCGGGGCCTCCAGGCCGCCGAGGAACCGGACGTCCTCGTCGTTGACGTAGACGTTGACGAAGCGGCGCAGATCGCCGTTCTCGACCAGCCGCTCCTTGATTCCGGGGTGGTTCGACTCCAGGTCGTCGATCAGGTCGCTCAGGCTGCCGCCGTTGGCCTCGACGGCCTTCCGGTCGTCGGTGTAGGTACGCAGGATGGTGGGGATCCGGACCTCAACGGGCATCAGGGTTTCCTTGGCTGGTCTGGTTTTCTGGACAGGGAGCTGGTGGGGCTGGGAGAGCGTCCACGACCGTGACCTCTTCCTCGGTCACCTCGCCGTCGACGATCCGATACGACCTGAACTCCACAGGGCCCGCGTTATTCCCGTGGACGCGGGTGCCGACCAGCACGTAGTGGGCGCCGGGCTCGTTGGCCAGGCCGATGTCGGTGCGGCTCGGGTACGCCTCGGTCGCGGTGTGGGAGTGGTAGACGACGACCGGCTCCTCGTCGCGCGCCCACAGGTCCTTGTACAGCGTGAGCAGCTCGGTGGAGTCGAACTCGTAGAACGTCGGGCTCCCCGCGGCGTTCACCATCTCGAGCAGCCGCTCCGGGCGGTCGCTGCCCTCGGGGCCTGCCACGATGCCGCACGCCTCGACCGGGTGGTCGCGCTTGGCGTGGGCGACGATCCCGTCGTACGTCGTACGGTCGATGGTGAGCACAGAGCCAGGCTACGGGCGGCTACGGCTCGGCGCGTCGGTGGACCATCTCCACCGGTACGCCGCCGAGCCCGAGGCGGTAGCGGGTGTGGTCGGCGTACTCGGCGAGCTTGTCCCACAACGTC
>JAICSC010000375.1 GCA_025937085.1 Nocardioides sp. | reverse complement strand
TTCAAACCCAGTATCGCCCACCAGCATGAGCTCGGTGTCCGAGCCGTCGGGCCCTGGCCGACCCGGGGAAGGGCGGCTCGATGCGCGCGTACGGCGGCTCGCCGGTGTGGCACTCGGCGCCCCCTGTGCGAAGGTGCTGGCCGCCCGCGGACGAGCGGGACCTGGCCAGGGGCGAGCGCTCACGATGCGGCGTCTTGTGCCCGTACTCCTACAGAAAGTCCCTCACCGACCCATCCGGGGCGCATACTGGTGGCAATGACACCCTCACCAGCACGGCGGCGACATCTCGCCAGCAGCCCCTTCCAGCCCGACCCCGAGCCGGAGATCGAGCAGTTCGAATGCGGTGACCTCGTCTCTCACGACTCGTACGGCATGGGTCGCGTCGTTGGGGCGGAGGCCGAAGCGGTGACGGTCGACTTCCGCACGAAGACGGTGCGCATCACGAGCCCGTTCTCCAAGATGGCGAAGCTGTAGTCCCGCCTCCCCGACGAAGCTGGGGACCACGTGCGGCGACCGGCACGGTGTTCCCCTGGGTTTGCGGTGGGCGTCGGGCACTCAGGAACGCCGGAGGCCGGCGAGCACGCTCGTCTCGCCCGAGTCGCCGACTCGACCGGTGAGTGTGTACTCGCCCTCGATCGGCGAGCCGAGGACGCGGGCCAGCGTGAGCCGGAGGTCTCCGGCACGCACCAGCGTGACGTCCTCGTCGTCGGTCACCGACTCCACCGAGGTCGTTCTCGGAAGGGCGGTTCCGGGGCTGCCGCTGCCGTGGACCTGCATCCGCGGCGGGACGTCGTCGCGCCTGCCGTCCCGCTCGATGTACACCCGCGCCTGGGTGCCGCCGGTGAGCATGGCGGCGGCCAGGGTGGCGGCCCAGACCGGGTCACCGCAGCCGTCGTAGACCCATCGAGGCCCGAGCACTGAGTGCTCACTGGTCCCGATCAGGTAGGGCTCGGCGCCCGTCAGCGGCGCGGCGCGGTAGGTGAGCGGCGTCTGGAGGACGGCGCCGTCATCGGTCCGCCACAGGATCGTCTCGACGCCCACCTCGCCCGCCGGGTCGTCGAAGCGGTACTCGGCGAGCTTGCCGGCCACCGTGCGGCCCGAGGCCCAGGGCCGTGCCGGCAGCCACGACTCGACCAGGTCCTGCTTCGACGGAGCGAGCGTGGCGCTGTGGACGAGGGCCATGATCGGACCCTACGCCGTCGGCGGTCGCCGGGGCGCACCCGCGCTGGACGCTGCGATGCGGCCCCGCCGTGCGCGATCGACCTCACCGGCGGCGGCGAGCAGGCCGCGCTGCAGGTCGTCGAGGGGCCGGGGAGGCGGGGCCGGGACGCCGCCGGCCACGTCCTGCGTCCCGGGCGGCTTCAGGTCCTCGACCCTCGGACCGAGGAGTCCCCCGGCCGAGGCGCCGAGCTCGTCGATGCGCCGCAGCAGATCCAACCCTCCGGAGGAGGCGTGGACCAAGGTCGCGAGCGCGTCCTCCGCGGACGCATCGCCCGATCCCTCGCCGGTGGGCACCGTTGCGTCGAAGAGAGCCACGCCCTGGCCTCCGGCGCTGGCGCCCGACACCTCTCGAGGCGGACGCGCCGGCCCGCTCAGCAGGCCGGCCAGGCTGGTGGCGTTGGCCACTCGCTTGCCCATCACGGCGGGCGACAGGCCGGGGCAGAAGCGGTCCAGGATCGTGCGGATGAGCGAGGTGTGGTCGAACACCGTGCTCGAGACGCCAGGGGCGACGAACGGTGAGACGACCAGGGTCGGCACGCGTACGCCGTACCACCTCGTCTGTGGATGGTCGTCCGGCGCGGCCGGTGGCGAGACGTGGTCGAAGAAGCCGCCGTGCTCGTCGTAGGTGACGACCAGCAGGGCGGTGTCCCAGTGAGGGGAGCCCATCAGCGCGTTGGTCACGCGTTCGACGAGCCGCTGGCCGCGCCAGACGTCCATGGGCGGGTGGTCGTCGTCCTCGTGCAGACCGAACTTGTCGAAGAATCCCGGGTCGATCCAGGTGACCGAGGGGAACTGGGGTGAGGCGACGTCCGTCTCGAAGTGCTCGAACAGCGCGAAGCTGTCCTCGTGCTCGAGCGCGAACAAGGGGTCGAACAGCTTCAGGGTGGGCGGGACGAGGAGGTCGGGACGGTACCAGCGCCACGACACCTGTGCATCCTCGAGGTGACGGACGAACGACGGATAGCTGTACAGCGGGAAGTCCTGGCCGAAGACCTTCTTGTTCGCACGCTGCCCCCCGGAGGTGCCCACCACGGAGTACAGCCGGTTGGGCATGGTGGCGCCACGCACGCTCGAGAACCAACGGTCGCAGACGACGTAGTGGCGCGCCAGCTGGTCGAAGACGGGGAGCTGCTGCCCGTCGTGGTACCCCATGGCCACACAGTGGTCCGGCTGGGCCGCCCACGACCGCTGTTCCGGGTTGGCCCTCGTGGTGATGTAGTCCTCGGCGAACCCCTGACCGCCGTTCGCCAGCTGTACGTCGACGTTCGGGCCATCGTGCTCGGGTGTCTCGAACGGCCTCATCGACGTCGACGGCAGCCGGAAGGCGGGGTACGTCGTGCCGTGGTAGGTGTTCTGCAGCCCGGGCGAGAGCCCGTTCACGTCAAAGGGGTAGGTCTCGTCGAGGGCGAGGTAGCCGAGCATGTGGTCGAAGGAACGGTTCTCCAGCATCAGGACCACGATGTGCTCGACCGCGTCGAGCGGCGACTGCTGACCCTGGACCGCGTCCGGCCTCATGGTCGGGCAATCTACTCCCCCGCGCGCGTCCGTGGGATCACGAACCCGGTCGTCCGGAGCGAAGGATTCCCAGCAGGTGACGAGGATAGGCCCCTACCGCGCGGCGGCCTTGCTGATCCGCAGCCAGGTGTCGACCACCGTGTCGGGGTTCAGCGACAT
>JAICSC010000365.1 GCA_025937085.1 Nocardioides sp. | reverse complement strand
TGCCCCTACAAGGGCGACGCGTCGTACTACTCCCTGGTCGACGGCGAGATGGTTTCCGAGAACGCCGTGTGGACCTACCTGACGCCGTACGACGCGGTCTCCGACATCGCCGGCCACGTGGCGTTCTACCCCTACCGGGTGACGATCACCACCGACTGACGGCCCAGGTGGGACTTCTCCGCCGGCCAGGTGGGACTTATCCGCGGCCCAGGTTGGCTTTGTCCGCCGGCCAGGTGGGAGTTCTCCGACCTCTCGCCGGGATAACTCCCACCTCGATCCGGGAGAACTCCCACTTCGGCCCGGGAGAAGTCCCACTTCGGCGATCCGTCGGCACCCGCGCGCGGGCACAATGCGAGCGTGAGCGAGCACGCGCGGCGGCGTACCTGGGCGGGGGTCTACCTGCTCGCCGCGATCCTGGTGGTCCTCTACCTGTGGGCGGGGTACGCCGAGGGGTGGGCGTGGACGGGTCTGTCGCGTCGGGTGACGTTGTGGGACTGGCTGGAGGGCCTGGCCCTTCCCGTCACGGTCGGCCTGGTGCCGCTCCTGCTGCGCCATCGCGAGCATCTGGGGCCCCGGCACCACGCGACCGGGGCGACCGTGCTGGCCGCGTTCGCGGCTCTGGTGGTGGCCGGCTATCTCGTGCCCTGGGCCTGGACGGGATTCACCGGCAACACGCTGTGGGACTGGCTGAGCCTGGCCCTGCTCCCGCTGGTGATCGCGACCTCCACGCTGTGGCGTCCGCCGCCGCGCTGGACGGCTCGGCACGGGGCGGCGCTGGTGGTCGGTGCGGCGGTCGCCCTGGTACTCGTGCTCTGCGGCTACCTGGTGCCGTGGGCGTGGACCGGCTTCACCGGCAACACGGTGTGGGACTGGATCAAGCTGCTGCTGCTCCCCCTGCTCCTGCCGACCATCGTCCTGCCGCGCCTGCTCGACGCGGCCGAGAACTGGATGGCACCGGCTCGGACGACGGATCCCGTCGCGAGAAGCGACGTTCCCGGCTCTTCCACCGGATGAATCGACGGGTCTATCTTCGGATCCGCCGCGCGCCTCCTTCTCGCCGGAGACGGGCGGGGCTCAGTCGGGGTTGAGCCAGGACTGGTGTGCCGCGACCACCCGGCTGCGGCCCGAGAGCTCCGGAGCGTCCCGTGACCCACGCCGCCGACCCTGCCCACACGAACCCGGCCCATACGAATCCGGCCCACTCCGACCACGACGACGCCCGGCTCGCCAGCCTGGGCTACCAGCCACAGCTACGTCGCGTGCTCGGCCTGTTCGCCAACTTCTCGGTCGCGTTCACCTACCTGTCCCCGATGGTGGGCATCTACTCGCTGTTCTTCCTGGGCCTCGGCATGGGTGGGCCGGCGTACATCTGGCTGAACTTCATCCCGATCATCGGGATGCTGTTCGTCGCCCTGGTCTTCGGTGAGCTGGCCAGCCACTACCCGGTGGCCGGCGCGCTCTACCAGTACTCGAAGTTCTCGGTCGGGGCCGGGTACGGCTGGTTCGTCGGCTGGTTCTACGGGTTCGCGCTGCTGATCACGGTCGCGGCCGTGGACACCGGTGTCGTGTCCTACTTCGCCGCCCTGACCCACAACTGGTTCGGCTGGAGCCTCGACTCAGGTGACCACTTCACGATCCTGTGGGTCACGGTCGCGCTCCTGCTGATCCAGACGATCCTCAACATCACCGGCGCCCAGGTGATGGGCCGGGTGGCGCAGTTCGGGGTGTACGTCGAGATCGTCGGCACCTTCGGCATCGCGATCATCCTGGCGATCCACGGCTTCCACCACGGGTTCGGCTACCTGTTCTCCACGCAGGGTCAGACACACGCGGCGACCAACGGGCTCGAGCTGAACTTCCACGGCAGCTGGCTGGCCGCTGCCCTGATCGCGGTCCTGGCGCCGGTGTACATCTACTACGGCTTCGAGTCCGCCGGTGACATCTCCGAGGAGACCAAGGACGCCGGGCGTCAGGTGCCGCGCGCCATGCGTCTGGCTGTGATCTGGGGCGGCATCGGCTCGATGGTGCTGACCGCGGCGCTGCTGCTGGCCATCCCGGGCGACGGGGCGGCGGGCGTCAAGGACGCGGTGGGCGGCGGCGTACCGTTCATCCTCGCGCAGCTCCCGGCGGGGGTGCAGGACTTCCTGCTCCTGATGATCATCTTCGCGTTCTTCTCCTGCGGTACGTCGATCCAGGGCGCCGGCAGCCGGCTGATGTTCAGCTACTCGCGCGACCAGGCACTGCCCGGCTCGTCGTGGCTGCGCCAGGTCCACCAGCGTTTCGGGACGCCGGTCAACGCGCTGATCGCAGGGGCGGTGATCACGGTGCTCTTCGTGCTGCTGGTGTTCGCCTCGCCGGCGACCAACAAGCACTTCCTCTTCATCACCTACCCCGGCGGGGTGAACGCGCTGGTGGCGCTGGTCTCGTTCGGGGTGAGCGGCATCTACCTGTCGTTCCTGCTCACCGTGATCGCCGCCTTCATCGCCCGCCGCCGCGGCTGGATCCCGGAAGGCAGCTTCACCCTGGGTCGCTGGGGTGAGCTCGTGACGTGGATCGCGATGCTGTACCTCGGCCTGATGCTGATCAACGTCGTGCTGCCCACCGGGTTGTCATCCCCACGCGCGTTCTTCAACCTGGACTGGATCACGCTCGTCGTGATGTTCGTGATCGCCGTCGTCGGCGCGGCGTACTTCTTCTCGGCGCGGCCCGACCGCGGCGTCCGCCATCACCTGCACGACGACCTCGAGCCCACCGGCGCCGAGCGCGAGCAGCCGGCCGACGAGCCACCGGCCGACGAGCCACCGGCCGACGGGCCGCCGACCGCGGAGCCACCGACCGCGGAGCCGCCCGGCGCGCCGACGCAGGTCTGACGGCTCCGAGGAGTACGCCGTGTCGGAGGCCGTCGAGTCCGTCGCCTGCACCATGCAGGAGCGACTCCACGGCCTCTCGCCCGACCAGGCGCACCTCGGCGCGTTCCTCGGCACCTACCGGCGCACGACCCTGGCCGTCGGCAAGGCTGTCGACGCCGGCGGGTTCGAGGACCCCGGCTGGGTCGAGCGCTGGGACGTCGCGTTCGCCGGGCTGTACGTCGAGGCC
>JAICSC010000219.1 GCA_025937085.1 Nocardioides sp. | reverse complement strand
GTGGCGAAGAAGGCGACGCCCGTCAAGAAGGCAGCCCCGGCGAAGAAGGCCGCGCCGGCCAAGAAGGCGGCCGCGACAAGGGCAGCACCGGCGAAGAAGGCAGCGCCTGCGAAGAAGGCTCCCGCCCGCGCCCGCAAGGGGCCGGTCAACCCTGCCAGCCTGCCGGTCCTGCCGAGGGAGAAGCCCTGGACCAAGGCCGAGGTCGACGAGGTCATCTCCGACCTGAACGACGACCGCGCCCGCGTCATCCGCCAGCTCACCGCCCAGGAGGAGGAGCTGGCCGGGCTGATGCGCGACGCCGGCGACGGTGCCGGGCACGACCAGGCCGACATGGGCGCGACCAGCTTCGAGCGCGACCAGGAGCTGACGCTGCTCAACAACGAGCGCGAGAAGCTCGCCCAGATCGATCGGGCCCTGGCCCGGATCGCCGACGGCACCTACGGCATCTGCGAGTCGTGCGGCAACCCCATCGGCAAGGGTCGGTCCATGGCATTCCCGCGTGCCACACTGTGCCTGACATGCAAGCAACGCGAGGAACGTCGCTGAGTTCCACCGACCCCGCCGAGTCCCAGCCCGCCCGCCCACCCAGGTTTCGCCTGCTCTTCCTGGTCGTCGCGCTCGCGGCGTACGCCGTCGACCTGGGTACCAAACTCCTCGCCGTTGCACACCTGACGCCCCTCGAGCCGAAGGACGTCGTGGATGGGCTGCTCCGCCTCGACCTGGTACGCAACCCGGGTGCGGCGTTCAGCACCGGAACGTCGTACACCCTGATCCTTTCGGTGATCGCGGTGATCGCCGCCGGGGTCGTGATCCGGTTCGGGAGCCGTCTGGGGGACCGCACCTGGGCGGTCGCGCTCGGACTGCTTCTCGCCGGCGTCTGCGGCAACCTGACCGACCGGGTCTTCCGCGAGCCCGGCTTCCTGCGTGGGCACGTGGTCGACTTCCTCGAGCTGCCCCACTGGCCGGTGTTCAACGTCGCCGACATGCTGATCGACGCAGCCGTCATCCTGATCGTCATCCAGACCTGGCGGGGCATCGGCATCACCGGTGCCCGTCGCCCGAAGTCGTGAGCGGCTCGGGCACGGATCAGCGGGTCGTCCTGGTCCCCGAGGGGCTCGCCGGAGAGCGCGTGGACGCGGCGATGGCGCGGATGTTCGGGGTCTCCCGAACCCGGGCCGCCGCCCTGATCGCCGACGGGCATGTGTCCGTCGACGGCGAGGTCCCCGGCAAGAGCGACCGGGTGCATGCGGGCGCCGTCCTCGAGGCCACGCTGCCCACCGTCGCCGACCCCCTCGAGGTCAAGCCCGAGCTGGTCGAGGGGATCCGGATCATCCACGACGACGACTCCATCGTGGTGCTCGACAAGCCGGTCGGGATCGCCGTCCATCCGTCGCCCGGATGGTCCGGGCCGACCGTGGTCGGTCACCTCGCCGCCGCTGGCTTCCGGATCGCCACCGGCGGTGCTCCGGAGCGGCAGGGCATCGTGCAGCGTCTCGACGTCGGGACCTCCGGGGTGATGGTGATCTGCAAGGGCGAGCGCGCCTACTCCGTACTGAAGAACGCGTTCCGGCACCGCACGGTCGACAAGGTCTACCACGCGCTGGTGCAGGGGCACCCCGACCCGCTCACCGGCACCATCGACGCGCCGATCGGCCGGCACCCGAAGGCCGACTACAAGTACGCCGTGATGTCCGGCGGCCGGCACAGCGTCACCCACTACGAGACGCTCGAGGCGCACCGGTTCGCCTCACTCATCGAGGTCCACCTCGAGACCGGCCGCACCCACCAGATCCGCGTGCACATGAGCGCGCTGAAGCATCCCTGCGTGGGCGACCTCACCTACGGTGCCGACCCGACCCTCGCTCGGCGGGTGGGTCTCGAACGGCAGTGGCTGCACGCCGTACGGCTCGGGTTCGAGCATCCGGACTCCGGCGAGTACGTCGAGTACGAGTCGCCGTACCCCGATGACCTCGCCCACGCCCTGGAGGTGATCCGTGACGCCCACTGACCCGGCGGCGGCCGAGGTGACGATCCGTCGCGGGGCGGCCGAGGACGGGGCTGCGATCGCGGCGCTGTACACGGCCGCCCGCGTCCACGCCGTACCGCAGATGCCGCCGGCGATGCACACGGCTGAGGAGGACGTCGTCTTCTACTCGCGCCGAGTGACCGAGGAGCACGTCACGGCGTGGCTCGCCGAAGGGCACGGTGAGCTGCTCGGCTTCGCGCTGTGCACTCCGACGTTCCTCGACGGCCTGTACATCCGGCCCGACCTGAAGGGGCAGGGCATCGGCTCGCTGCTGCTCGACGTCGTCGATGCCACGCACCCCGACGGCTACGAGCTGTGGGTCTTCGAGTCGAACCTCGGCGCCCGGCGGCTGTACGAACGCCGTGGCCTGGTCGAGGTCGAGCGCACAGACGGTTCGGGCAACGAGGAGAAGGCTCCCGACATCAAGCTGGCCTGGCGGCCCTGAGGCGTCGTCAGGCCGTCGCCGCCCACAGATCCCGCAGCCGCGTGACGTACTCGGCGACCGCGATCGCATCGCCGCGTGGCGCCTCCGGCCACTCATCGACGCTGGTGCCCCGGAACTCCTCCGGTGCCCCGGGGTAACGCCCCAGGACGTGGACATGGAGATGCGGCACGAGGTCGCCGAATACGAATGCGTACACGTGGTCGTGGCCGGCCGCCCGGAGCACGACGGACGCGCGACGCATCGCCTCGCCGACGGCGGCTGCCTGCTCCGAGCTGAGCTCGACGAGCCCGGGGAGATGCTCTCGCGGCTCGACGAAGAGGTGCCCGAGATATGCCTCCGGCATGGCCGGAAGGTGGCCGACGTACACGAGGTCGTCGCGATGGACCTCGATCCCGGGGTCGGCGGCAGCGTGCTTCTCGCAGACCAGGCACTCTGGGGGTGTGGGCACAGTCCGAGGCTAATAGGCTGTCCGGATGGCGAAGCGCCGTCGGCGAGCTCCCCGGTCGTGACGGACGGGCCGGCGATCTGCGCTGCGGGGTGGCAGACGCGCGTCGTCTCTGCCGCGGCCGAGATGCTTCCCCGCGCTCCGGGTGTGGTGGCGGTGTGGCTCGGCGGAAGCCTGGCAACGGGGGTCGCGGACGTCTACAGCGACGTGGACCTGAACGTCGCGGTCGAGGACGAGCACCTGGACGAGTGGCGCGGGTCCTGGCCGACCTACGTCGAGGCGTGCGCCGGTCCGCTGGCGCTCGCCCAGGCGATCGGCGGGGATGTGGTTGGTGGCTTCGCGCTCACCGCTGCCTGGGAGCACGTCGACCTGGTGGTCCACGCCCGTGCGGCCCTCAGGCAGCCGGCCCCCTGCCGGGTCCTGTACGACCCCGAGCGGTTGCTCGAGGAGCGCCCCGACGCCGTACCAGCTGGTCATCCGTACTACCCGGCCGAGGACGTGACGCTCTTCCTGTACCTCCTCGGGAACCTGACCGTGACCCTCGGGCGCCATGAGCTGGTCGTGGCCCACGGCGGAGTCGGCGCACTGCGCGACCTGCTGGTGAAGGTGATGCTGGCCGAGAACGGCGTGCGCAAGGGCGACGGGCAGAAGCGGCTCAACCCCCATCTCACCAGCGAACAGCGGGCCGTGCTCGAAGCCTTGCCGACTCCGGCCGTCCGAGCCGGCGAGATCCTCGGCGCCTGCCGGGTGATCCGTGACGAGCTCGTCCGGCGGGCGCGCCGTCTGGCGGCCACCACGGGCAACGACTTCCCGGAGGAGCTGCTCACGGCGACCGACCAGCACCTGGCTCGACATCTGGGCGAGGCCTGGGAGCCGGGGGACGGGTGACCGTCACCCCGGCGGCGAGTCCGGTGCCCGGGTCACGCCGGATGCCCCGCTGGCCGTGTCGCAGCGGGGTGTGGGGCGGGGCGGCTACTCGTCCGGTGGGTCGCCCGCTGGTTGGGCCAGCGAGTCGAGGGGCAGGTCCCCGGTGACGTCGCGGGTGCCGGTGTGGTCGCGCAGGAACGTGAGGCCGTTCGGCGACCGCCAGAGGATGGTCGTCTCGTCGAGGCGGGTGAAGACCCAGAGACCATGTGTCTTGAGGCGATGGTGGAAGCGGCACAGCGGCGCGATGTTGCAGTCGCAGGTCGGTCCACCGGCGTCGTACGGAACACCGTGGTCCTTGTCGCAGCGGCGCTGAGGTCTGGTGCACCAGGGGAAGACGCACGTGGCATGGGTCAGGCCGGCCCGCTCGTCCAACCGGTCGGGCACCTCGTAGGCGTCGACACTGACGTGCTCGGCGAGGTCGATCACCGGCTTGACCACCACCTGGGCGCCCGGGTGGCCGCACCATTCGCGGACCTGGCCTGCAGTCACCAACCGAACTCCGCCGGCGTTCTCCACCCGCCCGACCGGATCGGTGCCGGTCACGGCGGCGTCGGACAGGTGCACGTACATCACCACCTGGCGGGGCTTGCCGGTACGTACGCGCGGCCTCGTCGGCGGTACCTGTTCGGGAGCCTCCGCGGAGAACTCGAACGCGAGCTGGCGCCGCGCGAGCTCGCCGACCGCCTGCGCACGGCGTACGTCGAGGCTCTCGGTCGATCCCAGCCGGGCCAGCGCGTCGGCGCCGGCTGCCACGGCCGCATCGAGGTCGAGCGCGTCGGCCAGGTCGAGCTCGCCGTAGACACGCGACGTACCGGCGAACGACGCCTGGTGGTGGTCGACGTCGAAGCACCGACGGTCCGCAGCCGCCTGCCGCTCCTGCTCGGCGAGCTCGGGATCGAACCGCGCGAGAGCCGTCGCGACCAGGCGATCGGTCTGGCTGGGGCCGATCTTGTGGGCGAAGGGTGCCACCTGACGGTCGACCCAGGCCGCGGCCTCGGACGACAGTCCCAGAGTTGCCTGGGCGATCCGCCGGGCCCGCCAGACCTGCAGGTCGCCCGTCATCACCCGAGCCCACACCCGCGGCAACCGGTGCCGCAGCTCGAGCGCATCGCCCACGAGCCGACCGCCCCACGCGGACGGGATCCCGACCGCGGCCGCGAACTCCGCGCACGCGAACTCCGCCACCAACGGCGCCCCTTCACCGGCGACCGCAAGCTCGCCCTCCGTGCCGTCGACGCACGCCGCGTCGTCGTCCGACTCCGGCGGATGCAGATCCGCCCACTCGGCCGCGGCCTTGAGGATCGCCGCCTCGTGGGCGTCGGCGGCCGTTCGGTGCGCGCGCACCTCGGCCAGCGCGCCGGCCGGCGCGTCCGTGGTCACCCGAGCTGATCCCATGTCGAGAACGCTAGGGCCGACCACCGACAGCGCCCCCGGGTGGATCGGGGTTCTCCACAGACCTCAGGTCACGAACTGATCACGATCGGACGCGACCCGCACAGACGCAGCAGAAGACCGACCCCGCACCGCCATCGGGCTCGCGTGTCAGGATGCAGTGGTGGTTGGCGAGGCTCATGACCCGACGAATGACCCGACGAATCCGCCTGGCATCCGGCTCGGAGCACCACCGACGATCAGAGTGGCGACCAAGGCCATCATCGTGCGGGACGCGCATCTGCTGGTGACGGTCAACTCCGGAGACTTCCCCACCTTCTACCTGTGCCCTGGTGGTGGACAGGACCATGGCGAGGATGCTCACCAGGCACTACTCCGCGAGTGCCGCGAGGAGATCGGGTGCGACGTCTCAGTTGGCGACCTCGCCTTCATGCGTGACTACATAGGCGCCGATCACGAGTTCGCCGACAAGGACCGTTGGGTGCATCAGCAGGAGGTCTACTTCTTCTGCTCCCTCGCACCGGACGTCGAGCCTCGATTCAGCAGCGACACCGGCGACACCTGGCAGACCGGCATCAGATGGCTCCCCGTCAGCGGACTACTCGGGGAGCCGTTGTGGCCCAAGGCCCTGGCCAGATGGCTCTCGGCCCCGCCATCCGACCGCCCCGCGTACCTGGGCAACGTCAACTGACCGCTCACCCGACGGCCTTCCTCACCAGCGCCGCGATCCTCTCCTCGTCTGCCTTCGTCAGCTCGGTGATCGCGTACTCCGTCGGCCAGACGTTCCCGTCGTCCAGGGCCGCGGCGTCGCTGAAGCCCATGGTCGCGTAGCGCGTCTTGAACTTGGCCGCCGACTTGAACCAGCAGACCACCTTCCCGTCGCGGGCGTAGGCGGGCATGCCGTAGTACGTCTTGATGGTCAGCTCCGGGGCCGTCCCGGTCACGATGGCGTGGACGCGCTCGGCG
>JAICSC010000235.1 GCA_025937085.1 Nocardioides sp. | reverse complement strand
GTGCGCACCGGCATCGAGGCGCTCTCGGCGGTGCTCGGCGGCACCAACTCTCTGCACACCAACGCCCTTGACGAGACGCTCGCGCTGCCGAGCGAGCAGGCTGCCGAGATCGCGCTGCGCACGCAGCAGGTGATCATGGAGGAGACCGGCGTCGTCAACGTCGCCGATCCGCTGGGCGGCTCGTGGTACGTCGAGGCCCTGACCGACCGGATCGAGGCCGAGGCGAACGCGATCTTCGACCGGATCCTGGCGATGGGTGGCTCGGACCTCACCCACGCGGACACCGAGGGTCTTGCCGTGGCGACCCGCAACGCCCAGAACCCGGTCACCAAGGGCCTCCTGCGCGGCATCGAGGAGGGCTGGTTCATGTCGGAGATCGCCGAGGCGGCCTTCCAGTACCAGACCGCGCTGGAGAAGGGCGACAAGAAGATCGTCGGGGTCAACGTCCACACCGACTCGATCACCAGCGACCTGGAGATCCTCCGGATCTCCCACGAGGTCGAGATCGAGCAGGTCCGCGAGCTCTCCGCCCGGCGTACGTCGCGCGATGAGGCCGCGGTCGCCGCCGCGGTGCAGCACGTGGTCGAGGTGGGGCGCACCGAGGGCAACATGATCGAGCCGATCCTCGACGCGTGCCGCGCCGAGGCGAGCCTGGGCGAGATCTGCGACGCCCTGCGCGCGGAGTGGGGCGAGTACCGGGAGCCCGCGCGCTTCTGAGCCGGGCCCGCCGTGAGGGTTCGCCGTCGGGTTCGGGCACGGGGCCGGGGCTCTCTAGGATTGCGACCATGACGCAGCAGCCGTTCAGCCGCCCGGGCGCCGTCGACCTGTCGGGGCTCAGCCGACCCGGACCGGACGGTCCCCAGACCGCCGGAGCCGCCGCCGGAGCCGCGGCCGGGCGCTCGGCGTACGCGACAGGCGTCTCCGAGCAGAACTTCCAGACGCTCCTCGAGGCCTCCGTCACCGCGCCGGTCGTGCTGGTCTTCTACTCGCCCAGCCGGGTGGCCGAGAGCACGGCGTACGCCGACGAGGTCGCCGCCGCTGTCGAGGCCTACGACGGACGGTTCTTGGCGGGTCTGGTCGACATCGACGCGTCGCCGGCGATCGCGCAGAGCCTGCAGATCCCGCAGGTCCCCCTGCTGATGGTGATCCTCGACGGGCGTCCAGCGGCCCAGCCGATCCCGGGCGTACTCAAGCGCGACGAGATCGACACCCTGCTCAACCAGCTGGCCCAGGGGCTCACGGCCCAGGGCGTCACCGCGCGTCACCAACCCCTCTCGTCGCCCGCGCCTGCGGATGACGAGGACGCTGCCGGCGAGACCCAGGTCGACCCGCGGTACGCCGCGGCCGAGGCCGCACTGGCCGACGACGACATCGACGGCGCCGTCGCCGAGTACCAGCGGCTCGTCGACGCCAACCCGGCCGACTCGGAGGCGGCGGCTGGTCTGGCGATGGCCAAGGTGCTCCAGCGCACGCACGACGTCGACCCGGACGCGGCGCGGGCCGCCGCCGAGGCGGAGCCCGACGACATCGATGCCCAGACGCTGGTGGCCGACCTCGACCTGCTCGACGGTCGGGTCGACGACGCGTTCACCCGGCTGGTCGACCTGGTGCGCCGTACCTCCGGGGACGACCGCAACCACGCCCGCGAGCATCTGCTCGGCCTGTTCGCCGCCGTCGGCAACGACGATCCTCGGGTGCTGCGCGGGCGGCAGAACCTCGCGTCGGCCCTCTTCTGAGAGGACCTGCCCATGAGCACGATCGTCTACTGCCATGCGCACCCCGACGACGAGGCGTCCCAGACCTCAGGGGCGATGGCGCGCGCGTCGGCCGAGGGGCACCGGGTCGTGGTCGTGTTCGCGACCAACGGGGAGCACGGTGAGGTGGCGGAAGACGCGATCGAAGGCGAGACCGTGGCGGCCTACCGGCGTCGAGAGGCGGAGGCGTCGGCGAAGGTGCTCGGGCTCGCCCGGATCGTCTGGCTGGGGTATGCCGACAGCGGGATGACCGGGTGGGAGCAGAACGACGCCGAGGGGTCATTCCTGCGGGCCGACCTCGAGGAGGCCGCGCGGCGGCTGGCCGACGTGCTTGACGAGGAGGACGCCGACGTCCTGGTGGGTTACGACTGGCACGGCGGGTACGGCCACCCCGACCACGTGAAGGTCCACCACCTCGTGCACCGCGCGGCGCCGCTGGCTCGCCGTACGCCGCGGTTGTTGGAGTCGACCATGAACCGCACCGAGATGACCCGCCAGTTCGACGAGGCGCGGGCCACCGGCGACCTCGATCTGGACTGGAGTCCCGATGACCCGATGGACGACGGCAATCCGCTGGGCACGCCGGAGGAGGAGATCACCTGGGAGGTCGACGTCTCCGACCACCTCTCGCAGAAGCGTGCCGCGTTGGAGGCACACCGGTCCCAGGCCAGCGACATCGACGGGTTCTTGTCGATGAAGCCGGCGATGTTCGCCCGTGCGTTCGGCAAGGAGCACTACATCGAGCCGGGGGTGGCCGGCCCGATGCGCCGCGCCTGGCCGTTTTGACCACGCAGCCGTGACCGAGGAACGAGGTCACGGCGTGGGCGTGGGCAGATTGAGCAAGCGACGCGACTGAGGAACGAAGTCGCGCGAGCGCGTCGAAATCCCGTGACAGTGCCTGGGGCAGTGACCGTGGTCTCGACAGGCGGCGCGGCGGGGCGGGAAGCGGTCAGGCGGTCGCATCCGTGGCGCGACCCAACGCGGATCGCCCGGCCTCGAGCCGCGCGACCGGCACCCGGAACGGGGAGCACGAGACGTAGTCGAGGCCGGTCGCGTCGAAGAAGTGGATCGACGCGGGATCGCCGCCGTGCTCGCCGCAGATGCCGAGGTGCAGATCCGGGTTCGCCTGCCGACCGAGCCGTGCGGCGTGTCGGACCAGGCGGCCGACGCCGTCGACGTCCAACGACTCGAACGGGCTGACCTGGAAGATGCCGTGCTCGAGGTACCGGCTGAAGAACGACGACTCGACGTCGTCGCGCGAGAACCCCCACGTCATCTGGGTGAGGTCGTTGGTGCCGAACGAGAAGAACTCCGCCGACTTCGCGATCTCGTTGGCGGTCACCGCGGCTCGCGGCAGCTCGATCTTCGTGCCGACCTTGTGCGGCACGGCCGTGCCGCGCTCCTTCTCTATCTCGGCCGCCACCTCGGCCACCTGGCCCTTGACCAGGTCGAGCTCGGTCACCGACGCCACCAGCGGGATCATGATCTCGGGCTGCGGGGCGCCGCCCGCGTCGATCCGCTCGGCAGCGGCCTCGAGGATGGCGCGTACCTGCATCTTGAACAGTCCCGGGATCACGATGCCGAGCCGGACGCCGCGCAGGCCCAACATCGGGTTCTGCTCGTGCAGCCGTTTCACGGCGTCGAGGAGCCTCTCGTCGCGACCGTCGAGGTCGTCGTGCTCGTCCTCGAGGGCGACCTTCACGGAGAGCTCGGTGTAGTCGGGGAGGAACTCGTGCAGCGGCGGGTCGATCAGCCGGATCGTCACCGGCAGCCCGTCCATCGCCTCGAGGATGCCGCGGAAGTCGTCGCGCTGGAGGGGCAGCAGCTCGGCGAGCGCGGCCTCCTGACCTTCCTCGTCCTGGGCCACGATCAGGTTCTCGACCAGCTGCCGGCGCTCGCCCAGGAACATGTGCTCGGTCCGGCACAGCCCGATGCCCTGCGCTCCGAACCGCCTGGCACGCGCGGCGTCCTCCGGGGTGTCGGCGTTCGCGCGTACCCGGAGCCGGCGTACGTCGTCGGCACGTTGCATCACCCGGTCGACGGACTGAACCAGGTCGTCGTCGACCTGCTCCCCCTCCAGATAGCGCATCACCACCGAGTCCGTGACCGGCACGGCGCCGAGGAACACCTCGCCCGTGGTGCCGTCGATGGAGATCACGTCACCCTCGCGGATCGGGTCTCCGCCACGCACCTTGGCCCGCTTCTTCTTCGAGTTCACGTCGAGCGACTCGGCGCCGCAGACGCAGGTCCGGCCCATGCCTCGGGCCACGACCGCCGCATGCGAGGTCTTGCCACCTCGGCTGGTCAAGATGCCCTTGGCGGCGACCATCCCGCGCAGGTCGTCGGGGTTGGTCTCCTTGCGGACCAGGATCACGTCCTCGCCCCGGTCGGCCCACTCGACCGCCGTGTCCGAGTCGAAGACGGCCTTCCCGACGGCGGCGCCGGGGGAGGCGTTCATGCCCTTCGCCACCAGGGTGCGCTCGGCCTTCTCGTCGAACCGCGGGAACATCAGCTGTGCCAGCTGCGCGCCGGTGACCCGGCGTAGCGACTCGTCGGTGTCGATCAGGCCCTCGTCGGTCATGTGCCGGCCGATCCGGAACGCCGCCTCCGGGGTCCGCTTGCCGACCCGGGTCTGGAGCATCCAGAGCTTGCCGCGCTCGACGGTGAACTCGATGTCGCACATGTCGCGATAGTGCCTCTCGAGCTTCTCCATGATCTCGAGGAGCTCGTCGTGGGACTTCCGGTCCACCTCGGCCATGTCGGCCAGCGACACCGTGTTGCGGATGCCGGCGACGACATCCTCGCCCTGGGCGTTCTGCAGGTAGTCGCCGTACACGCCCTGGTTGCCGGACGCCGGGTCGCGGGTGAACGCGACGCCGGAGCCGGAGTCGTTCCCCCGGTTGCCGAAGACCATCGCCTGCACGTTGACCGCGGTCCCCATACCCTCGTCGATGCGCTCCTGGCGGCGATAGAGCACCGCGCGCTCGGTGTTCCACGAGTCGAAGACCGCGCGCATCGCCAGCTCCAGCTGCTCGCGGGGATCCTGCGGGAACTCGCGCCCGGCGTGCTCCTGGATCGCGCGCTTGAAGGTCTCCACGAGCCGGCGGAGGTCGTCGACGCCGAGGTCGGTGTCGGACGTGGTGCCGCGTTCCTTCTTGAGCTTGTCGAGGGCGTTGGAGAAGACCTCCGACTCGATCCCGAGCACGGTGGCGCCGAACATCTGGAGGAGGCGACGGTAGGAGTCCATCGCGAAACGCTCGTCCTTGCTCTGCTCGGCCAGGCCGCGGACCGACTCGTCGTTGAGGCCGACGTTGAGGACGGTCTCCATCATCCCGGGCATCGAGACCGCGGCACCGGATCGCACGCTGACCAGCAGCGGGTCGCCGGGCTCGCCGAGCCGGCGTCCCATCTCCTTCTCGAGCGACTCAAGGTGGGTGTCGATCTCGGCAGCGAGACCGTCCGGCAGGTCCCCGGCCTCGAGGTAGGCGCGGCAGGCCACGGTCGAGATCGTGAACCCCGGCGGCACCGGCAGACCCAGGTTCGTCATCTCGGCGAGGTTCGCGCCCTTGCCGCCGAGCAGGTCCTTCTGGTCCTTGTCGCCCTCGGTGAAGTCGTAGACGTAGGTCATGGGCTGAGTCTTCCTTCTCGCAGGAGGGTTTGCCATCACCGCCTCGGGGGAGCGGGGCATCTCGCGAACAAGTTGGCTTCGATCTCGCTCCGGCCGCTCTGCTTCGGCTCCGCCGAGTCAAAGGCGTCCTCGCTCGCCTCCGCTCTCGACGTACGCCGGGCCGCCGCCCGCGGCCAGGTTCGCCAGGGCCGACTCGATCCGTCGGGCGGTGAAGTCGGCGCACCGCTCGCGGACCTGCTCGACCGTGGCGAACTCGGCGCCCTGGATCTCACGGGCCTGCATCCGGATGCCGTCGGTCAGACTCGCGTCGTGCTCGCCACCGTCGAAGACCAGGCAGACCGCGTCGTCCCATCCGCTCCAGGGCGGGAGCCAGTCGGTGAGAAGCAGCGGACCGGCCTCGACCTTCAGGGCCAACTCCTCGGAGACCTCCCGGGCCGCCGCCAGCTGAGGAGACTCACCGACCTCGACGACACCACCGGGAAGGTCCCAGTCGCGCTTGTAGGTCAGGTGGCAGATGAGCACGCGGCCCGCGTGGTCGCGGACCAGCAGCTGGCTGATCGC
>JAICSC010000263.1 GCA_025937085.1 Nocardioides sp. | reverse complement strand
GACCGCTTGGCCGGGATCGTCGTGTTGCGCTCGATCAGGGTGGTGAAGACGCCGCCCTTGGTCTCGATGCCGAGGCTCAGCGGGGTGACGTCGAGGAGCAGCACGTCCTTGACCTCGCCCTTGAGGACACCCGCCTGGAGCGCGGCGCCGACCGCCACGACCTCGTCGGGGTTGACGCCCTTGTTGGGCTCCTTGCCGCCGAGCAGCTCCTTGACCAGGTCGGTGACGGCGGGCATCCGGGTGGAGCCGCCGACCATCACGACGTGGTCGATCTTCGAGACGTCGACACCGCCGTCCTTGAGCACCGAGCGGAACGGCGCCTTGGTCCGGTCGAGCAGGTCGGAGGTCATCTTCTGGAACTCCGAGCGGGTGAGCCGCTCCTCG
Organism: Nocardioides sp.; assembly: GCA_025937085.1. GTDB lineage: Bacteria > Actinomycetota > Actinomycetes > Propionibacteriales > Nocardioidaceae > Nocardioides. Next base: position 4,934 of record JAICSC010000263.1, on the reverse strand, counting down.
AAGTGGAGCGGACCCGACTCACCGTGGGTGATGTAGGGGAGGTGGACCGTGGTCTCGCTCGAGGAGGAGAGCTCGATCTTCGCCTTCTCCGCGGCCTCCTGGAGGCGCTGCATCGCGATCTTGTCCAGGGCCAGGTCGACGCCGTTGCCGTCCTTGAACTTCTTGACCATCCACTCGACGACCCGGCTGTCCCAGTCGTCGCCACCGAGGTGGTTGTCACCGGACGTCGCCTTGACCTCGATGGTGGAGAAGCCGTCGTCGTCCTTGCCGACCTCGAGCAGGGACACGTCGAACGTGCCGCCACCGAGGTCGAAGACCAGGATCGTCTGGTCGGTGTCGCCCTTGTCGAGGCCGTAGGCCAGCGCGGCCGCGGTCGGCTCGTTGACGATGCGCTGGACGGTCAGGCCGGCGATCTCGCCCGCCTCCTTGGTGGCCTGGCGTTGGGCGTCGGAGAAGTACGCCGGCACGGTGATCACCGCGTCGGTCACGGTCTCGCCGAGGTAGGACTCGGCGTCCCGCTTGAGCTTCTGGAGCACGAACGCGCTGATCTGCTGGGGGGTGAAGGTCTTGTCGTCCACCTTCACCGACCAGTCGGTGCCCATGTGGCGCTTGACCGAGCGGATGGTGCGGTCGACGTTGGTCACCGCCTGACGCTTGGCGACCTCCCCGACGAGCACCTCGCCGGACTTCGCGAACGCGACCACCGACGGGGTGGTGCGAGCGCCTTCCGCATTGGCGATGACGGTGGGTTCGCCACCTTCGAGTACGGCGACGACGCTGTTCGTCGTACCGAGGTCGATGCCGACGGCACGAGCCATGTCTGGTTACCTCCGGGTCTGTACTGCGGGGCCGGCCGGTAGGTCCGGTCGGTCTGCCTGTCTGTCTGTCTGTTTGGGGGTGGACCCATCCTCTCGGAGAGGACGGTACTGACAAAATTCTTGAGCCAGATGCACTCAAGTGTGTCATCCAGTCCAACCAGCGCCGTAGGTCGATCTGTTCCCGCTCCGACCCATGAGTTTCCGTGGTCGCCCGCGCGTCGCCCGCGTGTCGCCCGCACGAGCATCTGAGCACTGCCCCGCACCCGGCACCCGGCGCCCGCCGCACGGCTTCCGCCGCACGGCTTCCGATCAGGCGTCGTCGGTCTGGACGACCTGCCCCTGCCCGAGCCTGCTGTGCCGGTAGCCGTACGCCGCGTAGATCACGACGCCGATCACGAACCAGACGGCGAATCGGATCCAGGTCGCCTCCTGGAGCTTGGTGATCAGCCACAGCGAGAACCCGATCCCGACCAGCGGCGTGATCGGCATCAGCGGGGTGCGGAACGTCCGTGGCAGCTCGGGCGACCGGTAGCGCAGCACGATCACCGCCGCGGACACCACCACGAACGCAAGCAGGATCCCGATGTTGGTCAGCTCCGCGGCGTCCCCGATCTTCACGAACCCGGCGATCCCCGCCGAGACCAGGCCGACGATCCAGACCGGCCGGTACGGCGAGCGGTGGGCGTTGGTCTTGGCGAACCAGGCAGGGAGCAGCCCGTCCCGGCTGATCGCGTACCAGACCCGCGAGGCTCCCAACGTGAACGAGAAGAGCACGGTGAAGATGCCCACGATCGCGCCGATCGCCACCACCTTCGCGAACTGCGACAGACCGGCGGAGTCGAATGCCGCGGCGAAGGCGGCGGTGTCGGAGAGGTGGCGGTAGTCCACCATCCCGGTCAGCACCGTGGCCGCCAGGAGGTACAGCACCATCGCGATCGCCAGGGACAGCACGATCGCCTTGGGCAGGTTGCGCTCGGCCTCCTTCGACTCCTCCGCGGCGGTGCTCATGGCGTCGTACCCGAAGACCGCGAAGAACACGATCGCGGCCCCCGACGCCGCGCCGGAGAGGCCGTGGGGGAAGTACGGCGAGAGGTTGTCGGACTTCACGTAGAACGCTCCGACCACCACGACGGCGATCACGATCGCGATCTTCACGAACACCAGCCAGGTCTCGACCTGCGCCCCCGTGTGGATGCCGCGGTTGAGCAGCCAGGCGACCAGGAGGCAGAGCAGGACCGCGAACAGGTCGACGTGGTGGCCGCTGCCGGTCCCCGGCGCACCCAGCATCCACGACGGGAGGTCCAGGCCGATCGCGTTCAGCAGGAAGTCGATGTACTGCGAGACACCGATCGCGACGACGGCCACGATCGCGGTGTACTCCAGCAGCAGGTCCCACCCGATGAACCAGCCGACGCACTCGCCCAGCACCGCATACCCATACGTGTACGCCGAACCCGCGCGCGGGATCAGGCCGCCGAACTCGGCGTACGACAGCGCGGCGCAGGCGCTGGCCACACCCGCGATCAGGAACGAGACCGAGACCGCAGGGCCGGCCTGGTTCTTCGCGACCGTGCCGGCGAGGGCGAAGATGCCGGCCCCGATGATCGCCCCGAGGCCGATCGCGGTCAGCTGCCAGAGCCCGATGCTCCGCTCGAGCCCGCTGTCCTCGTCGGCATCGATCGGCTTGCGGCGGAAGATGCCGGTGGTCTGCAGGGGGCGCGCGGAGTCCGCGGGTTGCGTCATGTGACTCCCTCCGAGTGCGGTCGTCCGCGTCCACCCTGGCACGCGCCGCGGAGGGGTGTCGAGGCAGGTCCGGGTCGTCCGCCCCACGTGGGGCCGGGGCCACACCTCAGGCGGACGACCCGGACCTCAAGGGGTCAGCAGCCGCGGATGGCGCCCGCGTGGAACGAGCCTCCGTTACCCATCGCCGACGTGCCGATGCCGGCGTTCAGTGCGTACGCCGAACCGCGGTGCAGCCTCAGGGTGCCGACCTTGGAGACGTGACCCTTCGCCACCCAGCCGGACTTCCAGTGGGAGATGTTGTCGTCGTGCTTGGTCACGTACGCCGCACCGCTCACGCGCGACTTGGCGTGCCTCGCGTCGACCCGGAGCTTGATCTTCCAGACTCCGGGCTTGGACGTGGCGACCTTGCAGGCCTGGATCTTGCCGCCGTTGATGGTGGAGAGGGTCTTCCAGTTGTTGCCCTGGGCGTGGGCCGCGACGGCGGGAGCGGCGAGGGCGATGGTCAGTACGGCCGCGCCGGCGGCGCGCGCAACGAAGGTCATGAGAGTCCTTGTCCGAGTGGGAGATCCGACGAGATGTCGTCGGAGCCGCGACGCTAACCCGGGACGACGGCCCGCCGTGGGGCTTTGACCCAGAACCACCCGGAAGGATGGTCATCGAGGCTCGCGAGCGAGCTCGCATCGCCGCTCGCTCCGGCCGTTCCGCCCCGGCTCCGCCGGGGCGGAACGTCCTCGCTCGGGACTACGGTGCGCGTGTGGCCCGACATCGAGTCCTGGTCTCCGCCCACCGCTGCGGGTACGCCGAGCTGGGCACGGTCGGCGGGCACGAGGACCCGCTGGCCGGCGTCATGCACTCGGCGCAGGTCGGCGCCGACTACTGCGAGTTCGACGTACGGCGCTGCGCGGACGGCACGTTCGTGGTCGCCCACGACCCGGACGGAGGCATCGGCGACGCGTCTGTCGTGATCTCCGACCTCACCTGGGACCAGCTCTGCGAGAGTGCCCCCGACGCGTGCCGGCTGGACCGGCTGCTCGACGCCCTCGCGGCGACCGGGATGGGCGCCCACGTGGACCTGAAGTTCCGCACCCCCGCCGCGATCCGGGAGGCCGGGGGCACCTGGGAGGTCGACCTGGCGAGCGTCATGGTCGAGCACATCGATCCGGCGAAGATCGTCTTCACGGCGGGGGTCCGCACCACCACGATGTCGCTACGGGCCTGGGCCGACGAGCACGCTCCCGGGATGGTGGTCGCGCTCAGCATCGGGGGCAGCGTGCGCGGGATGACCTGGGCGAACGCGGTCCGGCGTCGCTGGAGCGAGGTCTTCCCCCAGCACCGGTTCCGCAGGTCGAACTCGGACGCCGTCGCCGCCCACTTCGTCCTCGCGATGGTGCGCCTGGCCCGCTGGACCACGCACATCGGAGTCCCGCTGCTGGTCTGGACCGTCGACTCCGGGTGGCTGCAGCGGCGGCTCCTGCACGACCGGCGCATCTGGATGATCACGACCAACCATCCGGCCCGCGCGGTCGCCCTGCGAGATGGGTAGCGTCGGACCCCATGCCGACGAACGAGGAGATCACCCGCCACCACGACGACCCACCCGGCCTCGACGCCTTCGTCGACCCGAGCGCCCAGCAGCCCTACGAGATCAAGGTGGTGGAGTACGACGACGACTGGCCGGCCGCCTTCGAGCGGGTCGCCACCCAGATCCGCGAGGCCCTCGGCGACCGCGTCCTCGAGCTCAACCACGTCGGCTCGACGTCCGTCCCGGGTCTCCCGGCCAAGCCGGTGATCGACATCGACCTGGTCGTCGCCGACCCGGCCGATGAGCCGGCGTACATCCCCGACCTCGAGGCCGCCGGCTTCGTGCACACGGTCCGGGAGCCGTGGTGGCACGAGCACCGCCTCGTGAAGGGTGCCGAGCCGCTCGCCCATGTGCACATCTTCGGGCCCGACTGCCCCGAGGTGATCCGGCACCGGATGTTCCACGACTGGCTCGTCGAGCACGCGGACGAGCGAGAGCAGTACGCCGCCGCCAAGCGTGCGGCGGCGGCGGAGATGAACGCGCGCCCGGGCGGAGGCACCGGGATGGACTACAACCGGCACAAGCAGCCGGTCGTCCGCGAGATCCACGACCGGATGTTCCGGGCTCACGGGATGCTGCCGTGACCCCGCCGACAACCCCGCCGACAACCCCGCCGACACTCCCGCCGACAACACCGCCGACAACACAGGTGCGGGCAGCGAGGGATGCGGACCTCCCGGGTGCCGCCGCGATCTACGACGAGCAGGTGCGGGTGGGGATCTCGACCTTCGACCTCGAGCCGCCACCGCCCTCCTACTGGCAGCACCACCTCGCGAGCACCGAGCCCGGCG
>JAICSC010000160.1 GCA_025937085.1 Nocardioides sp. | reverse complement strand
TGGGTGCTACGGCCGCTGCTGGATGCGGACCAGGTTCCCGGCCGGGTCCCGGAACGCGCAGTCGCGGATCCCGTACGGCTGGTCGGTCGGCTCCTGCACGACCTCGACGTCGTTGCCCGCGACCTCCTCGAACGCCTGGTCGACGTCGTCACTGGCCAGCAGGAGGACGCCGTACGTCCCCTTCGCCATCATGTCGCTGATCGTGCGGCGCTCGTCGTCGGTGATTCCCGGGTCGACGGCCGGCGGGTGCAGGACGATGCTGGTGTCGGGCTGGTTCGGGGGGCCGACGGTGACCCAGCGCATGGTCCCCTGTCCGACGTCGAGGCGCACCTCGAAGCCGAGGGCGTCCCGGTAGAACGCCAGGGACGCCTCTGGGTCGGTCTGCGGGAGGAAGCTCGAGTGAATCGTGATGTCCATGGCCGCCACGCTAGGGGCGAGGGGGCACCGGTGCTTCTCGATTCCTGACCGGTGTGGTGCGCACCGGTCTCGTCACCTGCTTGGTGATGCACGACGGCGTCTCGGCGTCCTGCAGCTCTGTCCGAGCGGCCGTCTGTTCGCGGTAGACACTGGGTGACACCCCGACCAGCTCGGTGAACCGGGTGCTGAAGGTGCCCAGCGACGAGCAGCCCACCTCGAAGCAGACATCGGTGACGCTCAGGTCCCCGCGCCGCAGCAGGGCCATGGCTCGCTCGATCCTCCGGGTCATCAGGTAGGAGTACGGCGGCTCGCCGTACGCACGCTTGAACTCCCGGCTCAGGTGGCCCGCCGACATGTGGACACCGCGCGCGAGCGCCTCGACGTCGAGCGGCTGTGCGTAGTCCCGGTCGATCCGGTCACGCACACGACGCAACAGCACCAGGTCCTTGAGGCGCTGGGCATCCGACGAGCTGCTGCTCATGCGGTCATCGTGCCATTCATCCCCACCCAGGCCAGCGTCGACCGCCGGCGTCACACCCGGACGACGCGCAGAGGCTCGTGAGCCCGGGCGATCCGGTCGAAGTCGTCGTCCTGGGTGATCACCTGAAGGCCGTGGGTGATCGCGGTCGCCGCGATCAGGGAGTCGGTGAGCCGGACCATGCTGTGCACGCCGGCACGACGGCAGTCGACCACGAGCCGCGCCCAGGCGCCCATCACGGCCTCGCTGACCGGGATCGGGTCGGACTCGCGGGCGAGGGCGAGGGTGTCGGCGCGGCGTGCTCGTACGTCGTCGTCGCCGGCGGCCAGGACGCCGAGCTCGAGCTCTCCGATGGTGACCACCGAGAGCGCCACCCGGTCGGGCAAGGGCCCGAGGCGACGACCGGTCTCGAGCCCGATGAACACCGAGGTGTCGAGAAGGCCCGAGGTCACGCGCCGGCCAGGGTCTCACCCGCGAGCTCGGTCAGGTCATCCCGCAACCCGGGGTCCGCCGACCGGTCCCGAAGCTGCTCACCCAGCGCGCGACCGGAGAGCCATCGTGTCCGGCTCCCGTGCGGGAGGAGATCCGCGACCGGCTCGCCGCGGACGGTCAGGACGACCCGCTCCCCCGCGCGCAGGGCTTCGATCACACGCGCGGTGTCATTGCGTAGTTCACGCACTCCGACCTCCATGTGCGACATAGTAGCACTTGAGGCCAGGGCGGCCGAGCACGATGCCGAGCGCGTGGATCCCGCCCACACGATGACGGCGACGGTCGCGGTGTGCCACCACCGTCGCCGGACCAGGGATGACGCAGGCGGGATCATCCCTCGCTGGCGGCGATGAGGCGCCGGCCCAGGTCGACCATCGCGACTCGCACCTCGGGTGAGCCGACCAGCCGGAAGGACATCGGCAGGTTGCCGAGCTGGGCGGCGTACCACTCCGGCTCGTCGGTGGTGGCGACCAGTCGTGTAGTCGCCCCGTCGATCTCCTCGAGCCGCCCGAAGCTGCGGGGCAACCAGTGACCGCACTCCGCCAGTGGCGCGTCGATGACGACCTCGACCGCGTACCGCCAGCCCATCGAGAGCTGCTCCTCGACCGCCGCCAGCGCATCGAGGTCCGCAGGTGCTTCGAACCGTTCCGCCAGCACCTCGACCGTCCGCACCCGGTCGACCCGGAGCACGCGGCGCGCATCCTTGTCGTGCGACCAGCCCAGGAGGTACCACCGGCGGTGCCGGACGACGACCGCCCACGGGTCGATCTCGATGTCCCACTCCCGGTCGGGATCGTGCCCGTAACGCAGTCGCACCCGGCGCCCGGCATCGGACGCCTGCACCAGCTGAAGGGTCACTTCCACGTCGGGGACCACGACGTGCCAGCCTCGGGCCGGCACCCGGCGTACGGCGTCCGCGGGTCGCGCGAGCGGCTCCGGCAGCGCGCGCACGATCTTCCCGAGGGCCTGCCCCACCGGCTCGTCCTCCCCCGCCGGGTGGCCCTCGAGCACCGCCATCACCAGGCCGAGCGCCTCGGTCGGGGTGAACATCAGCGGCGGAAGCCGCAGTCCGCGCCCGATCCGGTACCCGCCGTACCGCCCACGCGTCGACTCCACCGGGATCCCGGCCTCGCGGAGCGTGGCCACGTGCCGGCGGACGGCGCGGTCGGTGAGTCCCATGCGGTCGGCGAGGCGGTCCGCGGTGATGCCCGGCGCGTTCTGGATCATCTCCAGGACCAGGAGCGCCCGGGCGGCGGGACTCGCATCGTGCACGACCACAGAGTGCCTCGGTATCCGGAAGAGAAGCGTCCGGAAGGCACCCTAGCCTCGTCGCGTGACAGTGACCGTGACGGTGAACGTGACCGTGAACCGACGGTCTTGGTCGGCGAGCGCTTCGCTCGACGACTGACCCCCGACCGGAAGGAGAACCCGATGCCCGAGCACGCCTACCCACCCTGGGAACCGCCCTTCGCCGGCACCGAGGTCGAGCACGTCCTCGGCTCGCTCGACCGGCTCCGGGCGACGTTCCGTTGGAAGGCGGACGGCCTGACCGCCGAGCAGATGCGCCAGACGATCCCGTCCTCCACGCTCACCGTCGGCGGCCTGCTCAAGCACCTCGCCGTGCAGGAGGACTACGCGTCAGCGGTGAAGATCGCCGGCCAGGAGATGCCGCCCGTGTGGGGCGACAACGACTGGGACAGCGACGACGACTGGGAGTTCACCTCATCCGCGGGACAGTCGCCGGACGAGCTCTACGGCCTGTACGACGACTCCGTCGACCGCTCGCGCGCAGTCGTCCGTGCGACGGTCGACGACCGTGGTCTCGGCGGTGACTCCGGCGTGACCCTGGACGACGGCACGCGGGCCAGCGTTCGGCGGATCCTGTTCGACCTGATCGAGGAGTACGGCCGACACACGGGCCACCTGGACCTGGTACGTGAGGCCGTGGACGGCCGGGTCGGCGAGGACCCGCCTCCGGACTGGCGGCCCTGACCCGTCGGGTACAGCGGGACGCCCGGGTCAGGTACCGCGCCCGTAACGCTGGTTCTCCGCCTGATTCATCGTCGGCGCCAAGTCAGGTGCATGGCGTCGGACGGACCCGGCTGGACCCGAGTTATACAAGAGCAGTTGTATGACACTGGGGACGCGGTCAGGCTGAGGGCCATGACCCGACGTACCGCCGAGCGTCGCCACCAGGCATCGGCGCCGACGAGCAGCACCGGCCAGGAGTCCGGCGACGATCTCCTCGACGTGCTGATGGCCTTCCACCACCCGACCCGGCGCTGGCTCGCCGAGCTGCTCGAGATCGAAGGCCCGGCGAGCGTCGGTCGTCTCGCCGCCCGCACCGGGCTCGCGGTGGGCTCGGTCAGCCACCACCTCAAGTCCCTCCACCGGCACGGCTTCATCGAGCCGGCGCCGGAGCTGGCCCAGGACACCCGTGAGAGCTGGTGGCGTTCGGTCCGACGTCCCCTGACCTGGAGCGCCGACGACTTCGAGACGGGAACCGCAGGGCGCCGGATCGCCGATGCGGCTGAGGCGGAGAACTTCCGCCACCAGGTCCGCGCCATCGGACAGTGGCTGGGCCACACCCAGCAGGTCGACGCCGAGTGGCGCCGCGCCGCGAGCTCGACGGACACCGTCATCCCGGCGACCCGCGCGCAGCTCGGGGACCTCGCCGGGCGCCTACGAGACGTCACCGAGGCCTGGGGCCGGGAGTGCCTCCAGGACCGCGAGGACCGACCCGGGGCGTCCCGGCTCCCGATCCGGGTCATCCTGCGCGCCTTCCCCACAGGGCCGGTGCGGCCATGACCGTCCGGGCTGAGAGCACGCAGCCGAAGCTGGTCGGCACTGCGCCACCGCCGCTGCACCGCGACCTGATGGTGCTCACCTGGCTGGCTGCGATCGGACTCTCGTGGTTCGGCGACTACGCCTGGAACGTCGCCCTGGCCTGGACCGCCGCCCACACCCTCTCCCCCGTTCTCGCCGGGGTGGTGCTCGGCGCCGAGATGCTGCCGCAGGCGCTGCTCGTCCTGGTGGGCGGGGTCCTGGCCGACCGCTACGACCCGCGTCGGATGTTGGTCGCCGGCCAGGTCGGCCAGGCGGCGGTCCTGGCCATGGGCGCGCTCGCGTGGTCCTCCGGGGTCCACGGGGCCCCGGTACTGCTCGGCATCTCGATCGCGTTCGGGGTGGCCAGCGGGCTCACGTTGCCCGCCGGAGTCACGCTGGTGCGACAGATCGTCGCGGGCGACGACCTCGGCACGGTCCAGGGGTGGAACCAGATCAGCATGCGCGCGATGAAGCTGCTCGGCGCGCCCGTCGGTGGCGTCCTCGTCGCGTGGGGCGGACCCGTGGCAGTCATGCTGGTGGACGCCGTGACCTTCCTCGGCATCGCCGCCGTACTCATCCTCGTCGTCCGGCCGCGCTACCGGCTCCCGCGAGCGAGTCACGAGCGTTGGCGCGACTCGTTCGCGGATGGCCTGCGATACCTCCGCAGGGATGACACGGCCAAGCTCTTCGTGGTCGGGCTGACCGCGCTCAACGTCTTCGTCACCCCCGTCACCGGTCTGGGGGTCGCACTGCGGGTCAGCGGCTCCGGTTGGGGCCCGCACTGGCTCGGCATCGCCGACGCGTGCCTGGCCGCGGGTGCCATCGTCGGCAGCGTGGTCGCGATCCGACGGCAGCCGACGTACGGGGCGGCCGCGGCGTTCCGGATGCTCGTCGTGCAGGGTCTCGCCATCGCGGCCGTCGGGGTGGGGTGCCGTCCCATGCTCGTCGTGGCGATGTCGGTGCTCGGCTTCACCGCCGGGTCGGCGTCGGTCTGGCTGGGCGCGGCGTTCATCCGGGCCATCGACACCTCTCACCTCGGACGGGTCTCGTCGGTGACCAGTCTCGGCGACATGACCCTGATGCCGCTCTCGGTACCGGCCCTGGGCGCGGTGGTGCATGCCACGAGCGTCCTGACCGCGACCCTCGTGTTCGGACTGGCGATGTCGGTGCTGTGTGCCTGGTTCGCCACGCGCCGGGCGATCCGGGGGCTCGCCGCATGATCGAGGCTGGGCCCGGATCCACGTGAGCCATCCGCACCATGCCCGTGGCCGATGGTCCCGACCTGCCTAGCACGTTCGGACCATTTGGAGCCGGTTCCGAGTGTCGCTCACCGGAGACCGGAGCAGCATGGGGTCCACTCCGGGTGAACCGCAGCCGGGAACAAGGGGACGTCATGTGGGACACGGTCAGCGACAACGACCAGCACCTCTCGCACGACCTCCCCTGCCCCCGGTGCGGCCACGCGATGCACACCTTCTTGGTGTGCGACGAGCAGTGTGACTGCGCCCCGTGCGAGATGCCGGGCAGCCACCTGCTGAGTGCGCGTCGCCGCTAGCGGACGCCCGGGTACCCGGCCTCCTCGGCACCACCTCAGCCCCCTCCGAACATCCCCGGGATCCCCACGTCTCGTTGCGGGCACGGGCTGTCCCACCGGATCTCCGACGGCCGCTCGGACCGTCGTGGACACCGCGAAGTTGCTCCCCTGGCCCATCTGGGTAACGTCATGCCGGACATCCTGACCCAGCCGGACGACTCGGGCTCCGGACACGCCGACCAGGGAGTGTGGAGTTATCTCACAAATGAGATACCGTGTGCCCATGACGGAGGACTTCAAGGGCCGCATCGGGAACCTGATCCGCGATGCGCGCATCCACCGTGGGCTCACCCAGCAGCAGCTGGCCGAACGCCTTCAGACCAGCCAGAGCGCGGTCAACCGGATCGAGAAGGGCCACCAGAACCTCTCACTGGAGATGGTCGCCCGGATCGGATCGGCGCTCGACTCCGAGATCGTCGCGCTCGGCGCCGGCCCGACCCACCTGCGCATCACCGGCCCGACCACGCTCTCGGGCGAGATCGACGTCAAGACCTCCAAGAACGCCGGCGTCGCACTTCTCTGCGCGTCGTTGCTCAACCGTGGCAGGACCACCTTGCGCAAGGTCGCCCGGATCGAGGAGGTCAACCGCCTGCTCGAGGTGCTGGGCAGCTTCGGCGTCCAGACCCGCTGGATCGGCGACGAGGGCGATCTGGAGATCATCCCGCCCAAGAACCTCGACCTGAGCTCGATCGACGAGGCCGCCGCCCGGCGTACCCGCTCGGTGCTGATGTTCCTCGGCCCGCTGCTGCACCGCGCCGACTCCTTCGAGCTGCCGTACGCCGGCGGCTGCCAGCTCGGCACGCGCACCGTCGAGCCGCACATGGCGGCGCTGAGACCCTTCGGCCTCGAGGTCAAGGCCACCGAGGGCTACTACCACGCCACCGTCAACCGGGAGACGGTGCCGACGCACCCGATCGTGCTGACCGAACGCAGTGACACCACCACCGAGAACGCGCTGCTGGCGGCCGCGCTGCACCCCGGCACCACGGTCATCCGCAACGCGTCGTCGAACTACATGGTCCAGGACCTGTGCTTCTTCCTCGAGAAGCTCGGGGTCCTCGTGGGGGGCATCGGCACCACCACCCTCACCGTGACCGGCCGGCCCGAGATCGACGTCGACGTCGACTACGCACCTGCCGAGGACCCGATCGAGGCGATGTCGCTGCTGGCCGCCGCGATCGTCACCGAGTCCTCGATCACGATCCGCCGGGTGCCGATCGAGTTCCTCGAGATCGAGCTCGCCGTCCTCGAGGACATGGGCTTCAAGTACGACCGCTCCGAGGAGTACGTCGCCAGCAACGGTCACACCCGCCTGGTCGACCTCACCACCCATCCGTCGATGCTGACCGCACCGCTGGACAAGATCCATCCGATGCCGTTCCCCGGCCTCAACATCGACAACCTGCCGTTCTTCGCCCTCATCGCCGCCGTAGCGGACGGGCAGAGCCTGATCCACGACTGGGTCTACGAGAACCGTGCGATCTACCTCGTCGAGCTCAACAAGCTCGGTGGCCAGGTGAAGCTGCTCGACCCCCACCGGGTCATGGTCGAGGGCCCGACCCGGTGGACCGGGACCGAGATCGTGTGCCCGCCGGCCCTGCGCCCCGCGGTCGTCGTGCTGCTGGCGATGCTGGCCTCGAAGGGGACCTCGGTGCTGCGGTCGACGTACGTCATCCACCGTGGCTACGAGGACCTCGCCGAGCGGCTGAACCAGCTCGGCGCCCACATCGAGACCTTCCGGGACTTCTGAGCAAGCGAGCAGCCGGGCGCGAGGAACGAGCGCCCGGCGTGGGCGAGCGCAGATTGAGCGAGCGCACGACCGAGCTCGCGAGGTCGTGACCGCGAGACGAAATCCGGTGACTGTGCCTGGGGCCCCAGGCGACGTCACCAGGTCTCGAGACGCTCGCTGCGCTCGCTCCTCGACCACCGAAAGAGCCCGGGATACTGCTGGCATGCGCACCGGCTACCCCTTCCTCGACGACGGAGGGCCGGTGCTCGCGTTCGCCCATCGCGGCGGCGCCCGGCACCCCGAC
>JAICSC010000101.1 GCA_025937085.1 Nocardioides sp. | reverse complement strand
GGCAGCTCCGCGACGCTCTCGGCGCCGAGTGCCAGGGCCACCTGGAACGCCCGGTCGGGCACCGCACCGCTGAGGACCACGAAGACCGCATCGCGTCGCTCCGGCGCGGCGTGCGCCAGTGCGTCGGCGAGGTCGTACCCGACCAGCACCAGCGGTGTCCTCGACCACCCCCGAAGCGCACCAGCCACGTCGTGCGCCACCTCGGGCGTGGTGCCGGCGGCCGCGGCGAGACGCAGCAGCTCGTCGCGTAGGGCGTCGTCGGCAGTCACGATCAGCGGTGGGCTCATGAACCTCACGGTGCCGGGAGCCACGGACCACCGGCGTGCATCACGGTCCACCTTGTGGAGAAGAGATGCGCCGACCGCGGCTGTGGGCGATCAGCGGGCCTACGACCCGCCCGACACCTACCATGGGCGCATGGCCGGCAGCCGTGGATCCGCCGTTCCTGACCGGACGACCAGCCGGTCCGCGGCGTTCTTCGACCTCGACAAGACGATCATCGCCAAGTCGAGCTCGTTGGCCTTCTCCAAGCCGTTCCAGGCCGGTGGTCTGATCACGCGCGGCGCGATGCTGCGCTCGGCGTACGCCCAGTTCGTCTACCTCGTCGGCGGCGCGGACCACGACCAGATGGAGAAGATCCGGGCCTTCATGTCCCAGCTCGTGGAGGGCTGGGACGTCGAGACCGTCAAGGAGATCGTCGCCGAGACCCTCCACCACGTCGTCGACCCGATCGTGTACGACGAGGCCGTCTCCTTGATGGAGGAGCACCGCCTCGCCGGCCGCGACGTCGTCATCGTGTCCACGAGCGGCACCGAGGTCGTCGCCCCGATCGGGGAGCTGCTCGGCGCGGACGACGTGATCGCCAGCCGGCTCGAGATCATGGACGGCAAGTACACCGGCGACATCGACTACTACGCGTACGCCGACGAGAAGGCCCGCGCGATCGAGGCGATGGCGGTCGAGCGCGGCTACGACCTCGAGCAGTGCTTCGCCTACAGCGACTCGATCACCGACGCCCCCATGCTCGAGGCCGTCGGCCACCCCCACGCGGTCAACCCCGACAAGGAGCTCCGCAAGCTCGCTGCGTCCAAGGGCTGGCCGATCCTGCAGTTCAGCCGCCCGGTCACGCTCCGGAGCCGGATCCCGGTCAAGCCGACCCTGGCCGCGCTGACGGTCGGTACCGCACTCACCGTGGGCGGCGCGATCTGGCTCAACCGCCGCCGCAGGCTCGGCGCCTGAGCGCCGCGGTGACCTGGCCACGGTTTCAAGGTGTGCCGTTCGGTGGATGTCTCACCGCCGTTCGCGGCGAGGTGACCCGTGCTCTCGACCGGCGCGACCGACGACGTCGACACGCGCACCCAAAGGGGTGGGCCAAAGTCAAGGGTTGTCCGACGCGACGGACCGGCGTACACAAGGAGTATCAACTCCAGAACCAGCACGTGAACCGGGTACCCACGCGGCGATCCACCCTTCTTACAGGGCGCATGTCATCGGGAACCTCCCGGGGCAGCCACTAGGTAGATGCACGCTTGGTAGCCGGGTATCGCGTGTCAGCGGCGGCACCCGACCCCTCGGGTGCCGCTCGCATGTCCGAGCCCGGTGTGACCGCGCGTCAGCGCGGCCACACCGAAAGGCGAGGAGATTGAGGAGCGTTCGGCTCAGACCCGAGCCTGCGAGGGGCAGAGCGACGCGTCTCGAAATCTCAGCCCGCGGGCCGAGCTTGCCGTCCGAGGTGAGGGACGCGGATCAACGATCCCGCAGGGGGCTCGCCTCCGCGCCCGCGGCGTACGCCTCACTGCAATAGACGAGCCAGGCCTGGAGTCCCCGCCGACCGCCGTCGGCGTACGCCCGCAGGTTCGACTCGTACGCCGCACGAAGGGCGAGGTGACCCGCTTCCGGCACCACCAGAGACTTCGAGTCCACCCCGCTGCTGACCAGCACGAGCCGCTCGGTGGCCCGGGCGACGAGCCCGTCCGCGGAGCCGAACGGCTCCGCGGTGGCGAGCTCGGCGTGCACGAGCGCCGCCGTCATCAGCGCCGGCCGGTCGGCCCCGAGCAGCTCGACAGTCGAGCGCAGCCGGGCGGCGGCCTCGGGATCGCGAGGACGCCCGACCCGGTCGTCCGGCACCGACCCCGCGGCAGCCAGCGCGTGGAGCCGGGCCAGGGCCTGGATCGGCGTCCGCGCGAAGACCGGCACCAGGCCGAGCAGCTCGACCGAGACGCGGAGGGCTGCCTGGGCGAGGGGGTCTCCCTCGCCGGCGCGCACGTCGTCCAACGTCGACGACGACCCGGCCAGGACGGCACTGGCATGCGCTCCGCGCAGGAGGGACTCCGCGGTCGCCTCCGGAGAGGTACGCCGGAGTCCCCGGTCGCGCAGGATCGTGTCGATGCCGTCCCGTGCCGCCGCGAACGCCGACCCGACGCCTTCGAGCCGCTCGACACCGCCCGGTTCGTCCACGTCCGCACCCTAGATGAGCAGTTCCAAGCCCTCGCCGGCTCCGCGCCGCTCGCCTGCACGATGCCTTGGCATTACTCATCCAGTGACGCGCGAGGACGGACCCCGGGGCGGGTAGCCTCGGTCCCGATGAGCGACGAGCATCCCCCCGAGGCGGGACACGAGCAGCAGCCCGACTGGGCGCACTCGTTCGGCGGCGTGGCCGAGGCCTACGAGCGCGGGCGCCCGACGTACCCCGTCGATGCCGTCCGCTGGCTGCTCGGCGACCATCCGCAGACCGCCCTCGAGCTCGGCGCGGGCACCGGCAAGCTGACCCGGGTCATTGCCGGCCTCGGACACGACGTCCACGCGACCGATCCCGACGAGGCGATGCTCCAGATCCTCGAGCGCCAGCTCCCCGGAGTCCGTACGGCGCAGGCGAGCGCCGAGGAGATCCCGCTCGGCGACGACTCGGTGGACGCCGTGGTGGCGGGGCAGGCGTTCCACTGGTTCGACCTCGACCGGGCCCTGCCCGAGATCGCCCGCGTGCTGCGGCCCGGCGGGCGCATCTGTCTGGTGTGGAACCACCGGAACGAGAAGATCCCGTGGGTCCGCAGGCTGGGCACGATCATCGGCACCCAGGAGCAGCAGACCGACCCGGCTCAGGCCCTGATCTTCAGCGAGCTGTTCGGCTTCGTCGAGGACCACGAGTTCACCTTCTGGCAGGGCATCGACCGGCACAGCGTCCAGGACCTCGTCCTCTCCCGTTCGAACGTCGCCGTCCTCGACGAGGCCGGTCGCGCATCCAAGCTGGCCGAGGTCCTCGCGTTCTACGACGAGTACGGCCGTGGCATGGACGGCATGCAGCTGCCCTACGTCACCAAGTGCTACCGCGCCGACCTCCTCGACCGACCGCAGGCAGCCGCTGCCCCCGACGAGACCGATCGCGGCAGCGATGACCCGCCCACCGACGGCCCGGACGACGACATGCTCCTCATCGACTTCCGCTGAAGCGAGCAGCCGTGCCCGAGGAGCGAGGGCACGGCGTGGTTGAGCTGGCGACGCGACCGAGGAACGAAGTCGCGTGATCGCGTCGAAACCCGGTGACAGGACCTCGTCCTTCCTCAACCGTTGGAGTCCCGGCCGAGGGCGCGCGCCAGCCCGGTGACGCCGTACTCCCAGGCCTCGTCCACGTCGCCGCCCAGTCGGAAGGCACCGGCGAGCTCCATCGACAAGAAGCCCGTCGCCCAGGCCACCACGGTGCGGGCCGCGGCCAGGGCATGGTGCTCACCCGCCAGGTCCGCGCTGACCCGGAGCACCGCTGCGCTCGACGCCCCGAGCGCCTCGGGCGAAGGCCCGCCGGACCGCGGATCGAACAGCAGGGGGTACGCCGCGGGGTTGGCGTGGGCGAACGAGCGGAAGGCCGCGGCCAGGGCCCGAAGGTCCCGCTGGGGGTCGCCGGTCGAGGCGGCCTGCTCCAACCGTTCCGCTAGCTCGCCCGCCACGGCGTCGACCACCAACCCCACCAGGGCGGCGCGGTCGCGGACACGCTTGTAGAGGGACGGCGCCCGGACGCCCACCTCGGTCGCCACGGCCTGCATGGTCAGGCCGGCCAGTCCTTCTCGCTCGAGGATCGCTCGGCCGGCGGCCACGACCGCCTCGGTCGACGTCCGCGCCGGAGCCGGCATGACAGATCCTTCCACGTAGGCTATGGTTCGTAGCCATCAAGGCTATGCGCCATAGCGTAACAATGGTGGACAGATCGAGACAGATGGAGAGCACAGCGCCATGCAGATCGCAGAGAACCTGTACCGGATCGGGTCCGACCCCCGGGGCACCGTCAACAGCTACCTGGTCGTCGACGGCGGTGAGGTCACCGTGATCGATGCCGGGCTCCCGGCGTACCGCAAGCTCCTCGTCGCGGAGCTGGCCGACCTCGGCCTGACCCTCGACGCCGTCAGGGCGCTGGTGCTGACGCACGGCGACACCGACCACATCGGGTTCGCGTCCTGGCTGTTCCAGGAGAAGGCCATCCCCGCCCACGTGCACGCCTCGGACGTGGACCGGGCCCGCAAGGAGGTGACCAAGCCGAGCTCGGGCTGGGGGCCGGTGAAGGTGGGCGCCCTGGCAGGCTTCCTGTGGTACTCAGCGCGCCACGGAGGACTGCGGATCCCCGCGGTCGGGGACGTCACGACGTTCACCGATGGCGAGGTGCTCGACGTCCCGGGCTCGCCCCGGATCACCCACGTCCCGGGTCACACCCCGGGCAGCGTGGCGGTGCACGTGCCAGGCGTGGACGCGGTGTTCCTGGGCGACGCGATGACCACCCGCAACGTGCTCACCGGCGTCGAGGGCCCGAAGCCGGCCCCGTTCACGCTGGACCCGGGGCAGGCACGCGAGTCGCTGGCTCGGATCGAGGGCGTCGACGCAACCTGGGTACTCCCGGGCCACGGCCCGGCCTGGGATGGCGGGGTCCCCGAGGCCGTCCGGCTGATCCGCGGGGCCTGAACCCGATCCTGGACGTGCCCTACCCTGGCCGCATGCGTCGGTGGCGCCTGTTGCGTCCGGGGTACCTCGGCACGGAAGCGGACCGGGCCACCTTCCGGACACTGCACACCGCCTCGCAGATGACCAGCGAGCTGCGCACCGGGCTCACGCAGTCCTCCGCCGAGCGGTGTGTGCGACACCTCGCCCGGCTGCTCGGGTCCCGGGCGGTCGCGGTCACCGACACCGCCGGCACCCTGGCCTGGCACGGACGCGGCCAGGAGCACGCGCCCCTCGTCGGTGGGCTGGCGGAGCGCTGCGTGGCCGAGGGGACGACCGCGGTCCGCGACCATCGTGACTTCGCCTGTGGGGAGCCGGGATGCACGCTCCGGCAGGCGATCGTCGCGCCGTTGACGGTCGAGGACACCGTGGTTGGAACCCTCATGACGTTCACGCCCGCGGTGGCAGCCGGGCTGGTCCGCGCCACGGACGAGCTCGCCCGCTGGGTGTCCGGTCAGCTCGAACTGGCCGAGCTGGACGTGGCGCGGACCTCGCGGATGGAGGCGGAGGTGCGCGCCCTGCGGGCGCAGATCTCGCCCCACTTCGTCTACAACGCGCTGACCACCATCGCGTCGTTCGTGCGCACCGACCCCGACCGTGCCCGTGGGCTGATCATGGAGTTCGCCGACTTCACCCGGCACTCCTTCCAGCGTGCCGGCAGCTACACGACGCTGGAGGACGAGCTCCGCTCGATCGAGCGGTACCTGTCCCTCGAGCAGGCCCGCTTCGGGGACCGGCTGTCGGTGCGGCTGCGGATCGCGCCGGAGGTGCTCGGCGTCAGCATCCCGGTGCTCTCGCTGCAGCCCCTGGTGGAGAACGGCGTCCGCCACGGGCTCGCCGCCAAGGACGCCCCTGGCACGATCACGATCCTGGCGGAGGACAACGACTACGAGGCGGTGATCACCGTCGAGGACGACGGCGTCGGGGAGGACCCCGACCGGGTACGCCGCGCCCTCGCCGGCCACGAGTCCATGGACTCGATCGGCCTGGGCAACGTCGACGAGCGGCTGCGGTCGGCGTACGGCGACGAGTACGGGCTCGTGGTCGAGACCGCGCCCGGCGCCGGCACCAAGGTCACCGTCCGGGTCCCCAAGTTCGCCGCCGGGGTCAGGGCGTGAGCACCGAGTCGCTGCGGGTGCTGGCCGTCGACGACGAGCCGCCGGCGCTCGACGAGCTCGCGTTCCTCCTCGGACGCGACGACCGGGTCGGCGAGGTGCGGACCTGCGGCTCGGCCACCGAGGCGCTGAGGCTGCTGCAGGGCGAGACGTACGACGTCGTGCTGCTCGACATCGCCATGCCCGGTCTGAGCGGGCTCGACCTGGCCCAGGTGCTGCGGCAGTTCCGGCAGCCCCCGGCGGTGGTCTTCGTGACCGCCCACGCGCACCATGCCGTCGAGGCCTTCGACCTGCGTGCGGTCGACTATCTCCTGAAGCCCGTGCACGAGGAGCGCCTGCGCGAGGCGATCGGCCGGGTGCGGGACGAGGCGACGTCCGGGGACCCCGACGAACAGGTGCCCGTCGAGCTCGGCGGCGTCACCCGCTTCGTCAGGCGTTCCGACGTCCGATACGCCTCGGCCCAGGGCGACTACGTCCGCCTGCACACCCCGACCGGCAACCCACTGGTCCGGATGCCGCTGTCAGCCCTCGAGCAGCGCTGGGCCGACGCCGGGTTCGTGCGGGTCCACCGCAGCATCCTGGTCTCGCTCGCCCATGTCGAGGAGGTGCGGCTCTCAGGCGCGCGCCCGACCGTGGTGGTCGGCGGCGTCGAGCTGCCGGTGAGCAGACGCCATGTGCCCGACGTCCGCGGGCTCCTGCGCCTGGCCCGCGACGGTGAGAGCTGAGCCGATGACCGACGAACCTCTGACCCGGGTCCGGATCACCAGCCCGCGCACGCTGGCCGCTCGGTCACGGTCACGCCGCTCGAACGCCGCCGAGATCGACGCCCTGACCCGGCTCGGCGAGGTGTACGTGCAGAGCCTGATGCGCGCCCAGCTCCGCCTCGCCGTGTACGTCGTGCTGCTGCTCGCCGGCACCCTCGGGCTGCTGCCGGTGCTGTTCCTGGTCCTGCCGGTCGACCACGTGCACGTTCTCGGCGTACCCCTGCCCTGGCTGCTCCTCGGCGTCGCGGTCTATCCGCTGCTGCTCGCGCTCGCGTGGTGGTACGTCCGCCGCGCCGAGCAGAACGAGGCGGCGTTCGTCGAGCTGGTCGAGCGCCGGGAGGTCTCTCCGTGAGAGAGCTGACCGCCCTGCTCGCCGTCATCGTCGTGGCCGCCGCGACGCTCGGCGTCGGCGTCTTCGGGCTGCGGGTCTCGCGCACCACCAGCGACTTCTTCGTCGCCTCACGCCGGGTCGGTCCGTTCCTCAACGCGTCGGCGATCGGCGGTGAGTACCTCTCGGCGGCGTCGTTCCTCGGCGTGGCGGGCCTGGTGCTGCTCCGCGGCGTGGACATGCTCTGGTACCCGATCGGCTGGACGGCCGGCTACCTCCTGCTGCTGGTCTTCGTCGCGGCGCCGCTGCGCCGCTCCGGCGCCTACACGTTGCCGGACTTCGCCGAGTTCCGGGTCGAGTCCCGGGCCGCACGCCAGGTCGCGAGCTGGCTGGTCTGCCTGATCGGAGCGCTCTACCTGGTGCCGCAGTTCGAGGGCGCCGGCCTGACCCTGAGCGCGGTCACCGGCGCACCCACCTGGGTCGGCGCGCTGCTGGTCGCCTTCGTGGTGCTGGTCAACGTGGTCGCCGGCGGGATGCGCAGCATCACCCTGGTCCAGGCCTTCCAGTACTGGATCAAGCTGTGCGCTCTCCTGGTCCCCGCCCTGATCCTGTGGCTGGCCTGGCACCACGACGACTCGCCCACCCGGAACCTGCACTCGTCGGACTGGGTCGAGCCCCTGCAAGGCCCGCACGCGGCGTACCTGACCTACTCGCTGATCCTGGCGACGTTCCTCGGCACCATGGGGCTGCCGCACGTCGTGGTGCGGTTCTACACCAACCCGGACGGCCGCTCCGCGCGGCGTACGACGTTGGCCGTGCTCGCGATGCTCAGCCTCTTCTACCTGCTCCCGACGGCGTACGGCGCGCTCGGCCGCATCTACGCCTCCGACCTGGTCGCCTCGGGCCGTACGGACTCGGTGGTGCTCGAGCTCCCCGAGCGGGTGCTCGGCGGCACCGGTGCGACGGTGCTCACCGCACTGCTCGGCGCCGGCGCGTTCGCGGCGTTCCTGTCGACGTCGTCGGGGCTGGTCGTCTCGATCAGCGGGGTGCTCAGCCAGGACGTGCTCAGCCGTCGCTTCGGCAGCGTCACCGGGTTCCGGATCGGCGGCGTGCTGGCCGCGGGAGGGGCGCTGCTCCTGGCGGCCGGGACCCAGGGGCTGCCCGTCGCGCACGCGGTCGAGCTGGCGTTCGCGGTCGCTGCGTCGACGTTCTGCCCCCTGCTCCTGCTCGGCATCTGGTGGCGAGGACTGACCGCACGCGGCGCGATCGTGGGCATGGTGGGCGGCGGCATCCTGTCCGGCGCGGCCGTGCTGGCGGTGATGGTCGGCGTGCACGCCGGCGGCTGGCCCGGGGCGCTCCTGGCACAGCCGGCGCTGGTGACGGTCCCGGCCGCGTTCGCGACCATGATCGGGGTCTCGCTCGCCGACCGGGCGCGGGTCCCGCTGCACGTCGGTCGCGCCATGGTGCGGCTCCACCTCCCGGAGACCGTCGAGGTCGATCGTGGGAGCTTCCAGCCACTCGGGTGACCACTCGTCGTGCCGGTGCTACCGCTCGTCGCGCGATCGACGACGTACGTCGAGAACCCTCCGCCGCTGAGCGCACCGCGCATCGCCGGGGCTGTCTTCGGACGGACCGCCTTTGCGACCGTTCGGACAGTCCCCTCAGAGCGACAGGAGTGCTCATGTCCGAAACACCGATCAAGGAAGATCGGCCGGTCCTCGTCCCCGGCTCGCACATCGCAGACCCGGCACCGCTCGGCCTGGCGGGCTTCGCGCTGACCACGTTCGTGCTGAGCATGGTCAACTCCAACATCATCCCCGACTCACTGGTCGGCGGCGCGCTCGGCCTGGCACTGGCCTACGGCGGCATCGCCCAGTTCGCGGCCGGGATCTGGGAGTTCGCCAAGGGCAACACGTTCGGCGCCACGGCGTTCTGCTCGTACGGAGGGTTCTGGATCTCCTTCTGGTGGCTGGCCGAGAAGGACCTGGCCAACCTGGGCCCCGACGGCTACAAGGTCGTCGGAGCCTATCTCCTGGGCTGGTGCATCTTCACCGCGTACATGACCGTTGCCGCCTTCCGCGTGAACCTGGCGGTGCTGACGGTCTTCGTGCTGTTGACCATCACCTATCTGGCGCTGACCATCGGCTGGTTCGACAAGGAGTCCAGCGGCTGGATCCACCTCGGCGGGTACATCGGCATCCTGACCGCGATCGCGGCCTGGTATGCGTCTTTCGCGGGCGTCACGGCGTTCACCTGGAAGCGGCAGGTATTCCCGGTCGGTCCGCGGGAGTAGGCGGCCGGCTCGACCGAACTCGCAGCCGGGCCGACGCCGTACCAGTCGACCGAACTACTGTGGAAGGCGCGCCCCGGCTGCGAGGCGAGCTGAGGTGGCACCGAGAGGAGATCAAACAATCGTGAGCCAAGAAACCCTGTCCAACCTGCTGCACGAGAACCGCCGGTTCGAGCCGCCTGCCGACCTCGCCGCGAACGCCAACGTCAAGGCCGAGGCCTACGACGAGGCGGACGCCGACCGGCTGGCGTTCTGGGAGAAGGCGGCGGAACGGCTGTCGTGGGACACCAAGTGGGAGAAGGTCCTCGACTGGGACGACGCGCCGTTCGCGAAGTGGTACGTCGGCGGCAAGATCAACGCGGCGTACAACTGCGTCGACCGGCACGTCGAGGCGGGCAAGGGCGACAAGATCGCCTACCACTGGGTCGGTGAGCCCGAGAACGACACCCGCGACATCACCTACGCCGAGCTCAAGGACGAGGTCTGCAAGGCCGCGAACGCGCTGATCGAGCTGGGCGTCAAGTCCGGCGACCGGGTCGCGATCTACATGCCGATGATCCCCGAGACCGTGATCGCCATGCTGGCGTGCGCCCGGATCGGGGCCCCCCACACGGTGGTGTTCGGCGGCTTCTCCGCCCAGGCCCTGATCGACCGGATCCACGACTGCGACGCGCGGGTGGTGATCACCGCGGACGGTGGCTACCGGCGCGGGGACGCCTCGCCCCTGAAGCCCGCGGTCGACGAGGCACTGACCCATTGCCCCGACGTACGCAGCGTGCTCGTGGTGCGCCGTACCGGCCAGGACCTCGGTGACGGAGGCTGGACCGAGGGCCGCGACGTGTGGTGGCACGAGTTCGTGGACAAGCAGTCCGCCGAGCACACCCCGGAGGCGTTCGACTCCGAGCACCCGCTGTACGTGATGTACACGTCGGGCACGACCGGCAAGCCCAAGGGAATCCTGCACACCACGGGGGGCTACCTCGTCGGCACGGCCTGGACGCACTGGGCGGTCTTCGACCTGAAGCCCGACACCGACATCTTCTGGACCGCCGCCGACATCGGCTGGGTCACCGGGCACTCCTACATCGTCTACGGGCCGCTGGCCAACGGGACGACGTCGGTGATGTACGAGGGGACGCCGGCGTACCCGCACCCGGGCCGCTGGTGGGAGATCATCCAGGACTACAAGGTCAACATCCTCTACTGCGCGCCCACCGCGATCCGGGCGTTCATGAAGACCGGCGAGGAGGTTCC
>JAICSC010000317.1 GCA_025937085.1 Nocardioides sp. | reverse complement strand
GGTGACCAAGGACCGCAGCAAGACCAGGACGACCGCGGCGTACAAGGCGACGAAGCACCTCGCGAAGGGCAAGGCGAAGGTCAAGGGGCACTTCGGCCTGGCCGGCCACGGCAAGGTGAAGTTCATCCTGAAGAAGGGCCACCACAAGGTCGCCGCGAAGAGGGGCAAGCTCAACAAGAGGGGCATCGCCCACGTCAAGTTCAAGCACGTCACGAAGCACGGCAGGTACTCCATCACCGCGAAGTTCGCCGGCGACAAGGCGCTGAAGAAGTCCTCGGGCAAGGCCACGTTCAGCGTCCGCTGACCGACCAGCACCAGCAGCAACAGCAACAGCACGCACCACCGGTCCCGAACGGTCCCGGCGTCCCGAGCGCCGGGACCGTTCGCTCGTCGTACCGCGCCTCGTTCGGACCGGCTACCCCTGGCCCGAACGGTTCTTGACACCCCCGGTGCCCGGTGCCAGCGTTTGCGTGTCCGCGCTACAGGGGGGCAGCCTTTCGGCTGACGGCGCGGACGTCCCCCTCCCTGGGACATCAACGTCTCGGAGTGAGGATCTATCGGGATGCGCATCAAGCCCGTCGGCAGTCTCCTGGGGGCACTGGCCCTCGCCATCTCCTCCGTCCTGGTCTCGGCCGGGGCGGCCGAGGCCAGCCCCCCGCGCTGGGTGATGACGGTCACCAACCTGCCGCCCGCCGTCGGCGCCGGCAGCGCGATGGGCTACCAGGTCCAGATCACGAACCGCGGTCCCAGCAACATCTCGCAGCTGTTCCTGGTCACCAAGACGCAGGAGTCGCCGGCGTACGTCGTGACGTCGCAGGGCAGCTGCGCGGCCCCCGGGTCGGGCCCGTTGGGATGCACCCTGGGTGCTCTGGGCGCCAAGCAGACCGTCACTGTGGTCGTCGCGTACACCACACCCTTCACCGACACCGGGGACCCGGGCGACCCTGTGTTCCAGGCGAACTCGAACGGGCTGACCTACAGCGACGGCGGCACCAGCCACGGGGACACCCTGACCGACCCGAACGAGACGGGGACGGTCATCTCGACGGACCCCGACTTCGCCGGGGGCTTCGCCCTGAGCGACCTCACGGTCAGTACGAACGACGACCTGAGCGACACGAACAAGCAGGCGACCTCGGTGGACCCCCCCGCCTCAGATCTCGTCGTGACGGCGCAGGACGGGCCGTCGGTGAGCTTCACCTGCAAGCGGATCTGCTCCAAGGCCTTCGGCGAGTGGTCGGCGATCGACGTCGGCAACGGCCAGAGGTTCGACACGTTCTTCCCGGTCACGCTGCTGATGCGCGCGAGCGACGCTCCGAACAACCTGTCCCAGATCAAGCTGGCGCACGTCCTCGACAACGGGACGACGGTGCAGTTGGACCAGTGCACGACGACCCTCGAGAACTGCATCGTGGTGTCGCCGGTGGGGACGAACGTCAAGATCACTGCGTACCTAGACCAGAACGGCGGGATCAGGGGCATCCGCTGATCTGAGGCGTACCTGGTGTCGTTCGCGGCGGCGGCGCTCACTCGGCCGCGCGGGCCAGCGAGCCGAGACGATGCCTTGCCCGTGCAGCCGAGGTGGTGTCGCCCTTGCGCTCGTAGAGCGTGAGCGCCCGCTCGAACGACGTGCGGGCGGCATCGGGCCGCCCGGTCGCGAGCTCCACCTCGCCGAGGTCGGCCCGAGCGTCGCCATGCAGCACGAGGTCGGCGGTCTCCTCGGCGAGGTCGACGGCGCCCTGCGCCAGCGCCAGTGCGCGGTCAGGAGCGGTCTCGGCGAGCAGGCGGGCGCGCGCGGACCGCCAGAGCACCTGGCTCCAGGTGTCGTCCGACTCGGCGAGCGCCTCGGCGAGGACGACGAAGGCCTCCGCCTCGGCCGGGTCGCCGCGGAGCAGCAGCACCTGCCCGAGCATCCCCGCGACGGTCGAGCGGAAGTAGCGCTCGCCGAGCTCCGCGAGCTGTGCGTCGTCGCGGCGTAGATGGGCCTCGGCCGCCGCCAGGTCACCGGCGAGGATCTCCACCCGGGCTGAGTCGATGGACGTGGACGCCGACTCCCGGCTCACGCCGAGGTCGGCCAGGAGCGACATCTCCCGGCGGTACATCGTCCGGGCCTCGCCGAAGTCGCCCTGCATCGCGCGCAGCCGGGCGAGTGCGCCGCAGACCAGCGCCTCGGCCCAGCGGTCGCCGGCGACCTCGCCGAGGCTCCGTTCGCACGTGGCGAGGGCCACCGGCACCGGGGTCGTGCCCACCACTCCGGCCACGGCGTACACCGTCGCGCCCTGCCGGACGAGGCTCTCCTCGCCCGACGCCGTGCCCTCCTCCATCATCTGCTCGGCGGCTTCCGCCATGTCGTCGTACCGGCCGGCGTTGGCGTGCACGAGCGAAAGGACTCGCCACGCGCGCGCCGCGCCGCCGTGGTCGCCGAGGTCCAGCAACGAGGTCCGCAGGGCCTCCGTCTCCGCGAGCGCGGACGCGTCCTCGGCCCCGCCACCGACCAGCTCGAGGGTGAGCTGACGGAGGCGGATGCGTCCGGCGAGCCGGCGGTCGCCCAGCTCCGTCGCGGCCTGGTGCGCGGGCCCGAGCAGCTCGGCCGCCTCGTCCGAGCGGGACAGGGCCATCAACGCCTCGCCCAGGTCCGGGACCAGCTCGAGCCGCGCAGGGTCACCCACGTCGAGCAGGTCGTTCGCGCGTCGGAGCAGGTTCGCGGCGGCCGGCATGTCGGAGCGGTCCAACGCCCGCGTGCCGGCGCTCGCCAGCTTGGCTGCGGCCCGGCGGGCGAGGTCGCGTCCGTGGTCGTCGAGTGGCCCCAGCTCGCGCCGGTAGCGGACCGCCTGCTCCAGGTGGTAGCCGTGGATCTCCTCGAACTCCGTCTCGCGCCCGCGTTCCTGGTTGACACGTTCGGCCCAGCTCACGAACTGCTCGTGGAACGTCGCCCGGGCGCGCTTCAGGAGGCTCTGGTACGTCGCGTCGCGCACCAGCACGTGGTGGAAGCGGTAGACCTCGTCATCGCCGCCGTCCGCCGCGGGATGGACGAACTGCTTGTGCCGCAGGGTCTCCAGATGGCTGCCGACCTGCTGGCGCAGCACGTCCGGCACCAGGTGTTGAACGGCCGGCTCGGGGAAGTGCAGCCCGATCACCGAGGCGGGTTCGATCACCGCGCGCTCGGCGCGGGACAGCGAGTCCAGGCGGGCGGCGAGGAGCGCGGCGATCGTCGGTGGTACGACGACGGCGTCGTCATCGGGATCGCGGTCGTGCAGCATCGAGACCAGCTGCTCGACGTACAACGGGTTGCCCTCCGCGGCGGTCACCACCCGTTGTCGGATCTCTGCGGAGAGCCGCGTCTGTCCGAGCCGCTGGTCGATGATCGAGTCCACAGCCTCGGCGGACAGGGGAGCGAGCTCGATCCGGCGCTCCTCGGTGACGGCATCCCACCAGTCGGGATGGGCGTCGGCCACGTCGGGTCGCGCCGAGCAGATGACGAGGAGCGGGCCGGGTGTCGGTGAGGTGACCAGTGAGTCGAGGAGCTCCAGGAACGTGGCCTCGGCCCAGTGGATGTCATCGACCAGCACCACCAGCGGCTGGGCGACTGCCTGTGCCTCCAGCAGCTTGCGCGCCCCCCAGATGAGCTCCGAGACGGGGTGGTCGCTGGGTGCCAGGCCGATCGCGGAGGCGACGCGCGCCACGACCCCGTCCCGGTCAGCATCCGTGGTCGGCAGGAGATCGGCGATCTTGGCCGTGGCCCGGTCGGCCGAGTCCTCGTCGAGGATGCCCGCGGTGGTGCGCACGATCTCGACGAGCGGCCAGAACGTGATGCCGTCGCCGTAGGCCAGGCACCGTCCGCGCACGACTCCCACCCGATCGCCCAGCCCGGCCACGAAGTCGGAGATCAGTCTCGTCTTGCCCAGCCCGGCCTCGCCGGTCACCGCGACCAGCTTGGGACGACGGTCGCGCTCGATCGCTGCGAACGCTTCCCGGAGCGTCGCCATCTCGGCGTCCCGGCCGAGCAGGGGCACCTGGTCGCTCGCCTGCCCCGCCCGGTCGTGGATGTCGATCAGCCGGTACGCCGGCACCGGATCCGGCTTGCCCTTGAGGGTGAGCATCAGCTTCTCGACCTCGACCTGGTGCTTCACGAGGTCGTGGGTCACCGCACCGATCAG
>JAICSC010000155.1 GCA_025937085.1 Nocardioides sp. | reverse complement strand
GAGGCGGACGGCACGAACCAGACCAGCTTGCCGTCCCCGTCGCGCTCGGCGCCCCAGGCCTCGCAGAAGCTCGCGACGATCGCCAGTCCGCGACCGAACGTGGGCAGCTCGTCCAGGAACTCCTGCGTCGGGTCGTTCTCGGCCATCGCGAGGGGATCGGGGGAGGCGTCGCGGACCTCGATCCGGGGGTGGTCTCGGGTTCCCCGGAGCCGGACCGTGACGGGATCCTTGCCGTGCAGGATCGCGTTGGTGACCACCTCGGACATGGCGAGCTCGGCGTTCTCGCGGAGGTCCTCACGTCCGATCTCGACGCACGCGTCCGCGACCCACCGCCGCGCCTGCGCGGCGCCATGGGGCCCGGGTGCAAGCGCTTCGGCCGGCCGGTTCAGCGACACTCTCTCTCCACGTTGTCGGGCGCGCTGCTGCGCCAGTCCCGGCTCGTGTACCCCTCCGAACAGCGCCTGAAACCTCATCTCGCACTTCAGTTCCACGCGCCCCACGACTGTGAGCAACGAGACGATTGCCCCGATTGTGGCACGAGAGAGCCGCGGGAGGATCGTTGAGTCATGGACGGAGAAGCAAAAGCCGGTCGACACCAGGTGGTCGTGATCGGGTCCGGGTTCGGTGGGTTGTTCGCGACGAAGGCCTTGAAGAACGCAGACGTCGACGTCACCGTGATCGGCCGCACCGGCCACCATCTCTTCCAGCCGCTGCTCTACCAGGTGGCCACCGGGATCCTGAGCGAGGGCGAGATCGCTCCCTCGACGCGCGAGGTCCTGGCGCGCCAGCGCAACGCCCGGGTGCTCCTCGGTGAGGTGACCGACATCGACCTGGCTGCCCGGACCCTGACCTCGAAGGTGCTGGGTCGCGCGACCGTCACGCCGTACGACTCGCTGATCGTCGCGGCGGGGTCGGGCCAGTCGTACTTCGGCAACGACGAGTTCGCCGAGTTCGCCCCCGGGATGAAGAGCATCGACGACGCGCTCGAGCTGCGCGGACGCATCTTCGGCGCCTTCGAGCTCGCCGAGCTGGGTGCCTCGCGCGGTGAGGACGTCGACGCGCTGCTGACCTTCGTGGTGGTGGGCGCAGGCCCGACCGGGGTCGAGATGGCCGGACAGATCGCCGAGCTCGCGCGCCGTACCCTCAAGCGCGACTTCGACGCGATCAACACCCGGCATGCGCGGGTGGTCCTCATCGACGCCGCGGGACAGGTGCTCCCGCCGTTCGGGGCGGAGCTGGGTGCCAAGACGAAGGTCCAGCTGGAGAGGAAGCTCGGCGTCGAGGTGTTGCTGGGTGCCATGGTCACCGACGTCACCGAGCGCGGTCTGGTGGTGCAGTACAAGGACGGACGCACCGACTGGATCGCGGCCGGCACCAAGATCTGGGCCGCCGGCGTACAGGCGTCGTCGTTGACGAAGACCCTGTCGGAGCAGACCGGGGCGCCGGTGGACCGCGCTGGTCGGATCCGGGTGAACCCCGACCTCACGCTGCCGGGCTATCCCGAGGTGTTCGTGGTGGGCGACATGATCGACCTCGACCACCTGCCGGGCGTCGCGCAGGTCGCGATCCAGGGCGGCAAGTACGCCGCGAAGGAGATCGAGCGACGGCTGGCCGGCAAGCCGCCGCAGAAGCCGTTCCACTACTTCGACAAGGGCGACCTGGCCACGATCAGCCGCTTCCAGGCCGTCGCGCGGATCGGGAAGCTGCGGCTGACCGGCTTCGTCGCCTGGTGGCTGTGGCTGGGAGTGCACCTGGTCTACCTGACCGGATTCAAGAACAGGTTCACAGCGCTCGGCCACTGGGCCGTGTCGTTCATCGGGCGCGGTCGTTCGGAGCGCACCGCGACGGAGCAGCAGATCTTCGGTCGCCAGGCGCTGACGCGACTCGAGGGAGGTGCTGCCGGCCTCGTGTCGAACGTCGACGGGCTCGCAGGCCCGGATCCCGCGATCGCGGCGAGGCGGCGCGCGGAGCTCGAGGAACACGCCCTGGCCGAGATCCGGCTCACCGACTCCGGCGAGCGCGGCCAGCCGGGGCGCTGACCGGGCTCCCGGGCTCCTCGGCTGCCGCGACTACGCGACGTTCTCCAACACGACCGCTAGCCCCTGCCCGACACCGATGCAGATGGCGGCGACGCCCCAGCGCTCGCGGCGTTCGACGAGGACCTTCGCCAGGGTGCTGACGACCCTGGCGCCCGACGCGCCCAGCGGATGGCCGATCGCGATCGCCCCGCCGCGGGTGTTCACGATGTCGGGGTCGATCTTCCAGGCATCGAGGCAGGCGAGGGACTGGACGGCGAAGGCCTCGTTGAGCTCCACGGCGCCGACGTCGGACCAGCCGAGGCCGGCCGCGGCGAGGGCGCGATCGGCCGCCTCGACCGGCGCGATCCCG
This sequence comes from Nocardioides sp., assembly GCA_025937085.1. Lineage (GTDB taxonomy): Bacteria > Actinomycetota > Actinomycetes > Propionibacteriales > Nocardioidaceae > Nocardioides. Next base: position 5,639 of record JAICSC010000155.1, on the reverse strand, counting down.
AACCGTTGCGGCTCGAGCGCCGCCGATCCCCGCCCAGCGATGCGAGCAATCGGAGGGAGGCCGAGATCAGCGCTCTCGGACCCGATCAGCACAGCGGCTGCGCCGTCGTTCAGGGGGGAGGCGTTCCCGGCCGTGATCGTGCCGTCCGGCCGGAACGCCGGCCTGAGCCCCGCCAGCGTCTCGACACTCGCCTCCGGACGGATGCCCTCGTCGCGTTCGAGGCCGTCCACCGGCAGCACCAGGTCGTCGTAGAAGCCCTCGGACCACGCCCGGGCCGCCCGCTGGTGGGAGAGGGCGGCGAACTCGTCCTGTCGAACGCGGCCGATCCCGAGCTCGTCGGCGAGCTGCTCGTTGCACTCGCCGAGCGAGGCGGTGAACTCCTGCGGCATCCGCGCGTTGACCAGCCGCCAGCCGAGCGTCGTCGACACCAGCGTCTCGTGTCCGGCCGGGTAGCCCTTCGCCGGCTTCGGCAGCACCCAGGGGGCCCGCGTCATCGACTCGACCCCGCCCGCCACGACGACCGATGCGTCACCGGTCTCGACGAGCCGGGACGCGTCCATCGCGGCCTGGAGACTGCTGCCGCACAGCCGGTTCACGGTCACGCCCGGCACGGTGACCGGAAGACCGGCCAGGAGCACGGCCATCCGAGCGACGTTGCGGTTGTCCTCGCCGGCCCCGTTGGCGCAGCCGAGGATCACGTCGTCGACGTCGGCAGGGTCGAGCGACGGCGCGCGATCGACCACCGCGCGTACGACGGCCGCGGCCAGGTCGTCGGGTCGGCTCGCGGCCAGCGCCCCGGCGTACCGTCCGAACGGCGTGCGGAGCCCGGCGTAAACGAAGGCATCACTCATGTAGGCCCTGTGGGACTCGAACCCACAACCCATGGATTAAAAGTCCACTGCTCTGCCAATTGAGCTAAGGGCCCGGGGATCAGGGTTTCAGTCGGGAGACCCATCTGGACAGACGCCTTGCGATTCCCTGGGACCGCTGACCCTCTGGCTCAGCGTATATGGGCGCGAGGCCGCGCCGGACAGTGCCGGCCACGGCCAGGGCGGCAGAGCGGCGTCGGCCGAGACGCTCCGGACGTGGAACGTGCGGCACCGACTACTACGGTGCGGTGACCCAAGGGTGGTCGGGATCCAGTCGCGCCACTGCCCGGCGCAGCCAGTCCCTGGCGGTGGCGTCCGGTCTCGGGAGGGTGGTCTCGGCATCCCGCCTGGCCTTGTGCCGGGACTGGGCCGCCTTGAACATCAACGTCACCTCCGGCCTGGCGTAGCGCAGCCCGTCCGGGGGTGGGGACCGGTGTGAGGAGGATCGCGCCGGCGAGCAGCAGACGTTGCTGTTAGTTAGCAGTAACTTACTTGGATGACCGCGACCAGCTCGGCCCGGATGAACGCAGCCGCTCGACGCGCCCAGATCCTCGAGGTCGCTGCGCACGAGTTCGCCGATGGCGGTCTGCGCGGTGCCTCGATCGATGCGATCGCCCGCGCTGCGGGCATCACCCAGCCCTACGTGTTCCGCATCTTCGGCAGCAAGAAGGCCCTCTTCCTCGAGGTGGTCGCCGGTTCGTTCGGTCAGCTGTCCGACAGCATGCGCAGGGCCGCGGAGGGCAAGAGCGGGCTGGAGGCGCTCGCGGCGATGGGGGCGCGGTACAACGCGCTGCTCGCCGACCGTACGTCGTTGCAGCTGCAGCTGCAGGCCTATGCGGCGTGCGGCGATCTCGAGGTGCGGGTGGCGGTCCGCGACCACCTCGCCACGCTGTGGGACACGGTGGCCACCACCACCGAGCTCGATCCGGTCACGGTCAAGACGTTCCTGGCCTACGGCATGCTCCTCAACACCAATGCCGCGCTCGGGCTCGCCGAGGTCGACACCAGGTGGGCCCGCGGCATCCGCACCCGGATCAAGGCCGGCCTCTTCCGCCACATCACCAGCCGGACGAACCGATGAGCCGACCCGAGGCCGCGCGCCGCGGTGAGGAGTCGGTGCAGGTACGCCGTTCGCTGCCGGCCGCGCTGGTGTTGATCGCGCTGCTCGTGGCGGCGGTGGGAAGCCTGGGCGCGCCCCTGATCACGAGCGTCGCCACCGAGTACGGCGTGTCCTTGGCCGCGGCGCAGTGGACACTCACGGTCACGTTGCTGTCGGGTGCGGTGACGACACCGTTGCTGGGCCGGCTGGGTTCCGGGCGACGGCGCCGTACCGCCACGCTGGCGACCCTGGCGGTGGTGACCGCGGGCAGCGTCTGCACCGTGCTCCCCGGCCCGTTCGCGTTGTTGATCGCCGGGCGCGCCGCCCAGGGCGCCGGGCTCGGACTGGTTCCACTGCTGATGGCCACCGCCCGTGAGGCGCTGGACCAGGAACACTCCACGCGGGTGATCGCGATGCTGTCGGTCGCCACCACTGCCGCGATCGGCGTCGGCTACCCGCTGGCGGGACTGCTGACGGACCACGGGGGAGTCCGGGCCGCCTACCTCGTCGGACTGGTGGTGACGGCCGCGGCGTTCCTGATCGGCGTCGGGACGCTGCCGCCACCGCGGGCCGCGCCACACACCCCCGGCTTGGACTGGCGGGGCGCGGTGCTGCTCGGTGTGGCGCTGGTCGCCGTGCTGATCCCGTTGGGTGACGACGAGCTGTGGTCGCACCATGCGCCGGCCGCCGCGGGCCTGCTGGGTGCCGGCCTGGTGGTGCTGCTGCTGTGGGGGGCGATGGAATGGCGTGCGCCTTCGCCGCTGGTGGATCTCCGAGCCCTGCGGCATCCCATGGTCGCGCGGGCCAACCTCGCGATGTTCGTCGGCGGAGCCGCGATGTACCTGCTGCTGAGCCTGGTGACCCGATACGCGCAGACACCCTCGGCCGCCGGGTACGGTTTCGGGCTCGACACGTTCGAGGCGGGGCTGGTTCTGGTTCCGTTCTCGGTTGCCGGGTTCGCCGCAGGTCGCGTCGTACCTCGGGTGACGGCGCGTCTCGGGGCCCCGCGAACGGTGGCGGCGAGCACGGCTCTGGTGACCCTCGGGTTCCTGGTGTTCGCGATCGGCAGGTCGGCCGTGGCCGGACCGATCGTGGCCGTGACCGTACTGGGCTTCGCGGTCGGCTCGATCTCGGCCGCGATGCCGGCGATGATCCTGGCCGTCACCCCGCCCGAGGAGACCGCCCGGGCCATGAGCGTCAACCAGGTGGTGCGCAGCGTCGGGTTCTCGCTGGGCAGCGCGCTCGGCGGGTTCATCCTCTCCGCCCACGTGATGAGCGACGGCTTCCCGCAGCAGGGCGGCTACGTGACCGCCAGCATCGTGGGTGGGATGCTGGCGATCACGGCCGCGGTGCTCGTGGCCACCTGACCTCCTCGTTGCCCGACCAGTGGCCCGCCCGTCGGTGGCCCGTCGGTGACCCCTCAGTGCGTCGTGTGGACGACGAACGGCGCGGTCACGACGGTTCCGTCGGCGAGCGCGAACTGGGCCCAGAGGCGGTAGGCGCCGGGACGGTCGAACCGGACGTGCAGGTCGAGCTCCGGGCCGAACGACGTACCGGGCAGGGCCAGCACGGGTCGGCCGCGGTCGTCGAAGGTCTCCGCGTGGCGGTGGGCGAACGTCGACCCGTCGGCGCGCATCACGACGACGTGCCCCGCGGCCCCGAGGTAGGGCCGGAGGTCGTCGACCGGGCCACCGCTGTCGCTGCGGTCGAACGCCAGCGTGAAGTCGCTCTCACCGCCCACGTGGGCGTCGCCGTCCAACGTGATCCGCACGCCGTGACCGGAGTAGCTGCGTACGTCGTGCGTCGGCACGGTGACCGGCCGGGCCGCCGGGCCGAGCACGTTCAGCTCGTGGGTGTCGAGCACGTCGGCCATCTGGCCGTTCCGGCGGAACTCGGTGTGCACGGTGTACCGCCCGCCGGTGGGGAACGTCGCCACGACGGCGTACTCGCCGGCAGTCCCGGTGGGCTCGGGGTGCAGGTGGGCGAACGTTCCGAGGTCGTCGCGGGTGACGATCATGTGCATCCAGACCTGGTGGGTCCGGACGAGGTCGTCGACCGGTCGGCCGCTCGCGGCGTCGCGCACCTCGACCACGACCCGCGTGGGCAGACCGGCCCGGACGAACCCGGGCGTGCGGAGCGAGACCTCGAGTCCGGCGTCCTCGGAGCTGACGGGCAGGATCTCGGCCTCCTCCATCACACTCATCGCCGGGCGCATCGGCATGCCCATCCCCTCCGACCAGGCCAGGACGCCGTTCATGCCGCGCTCGGCCTGGTCGGTGCGGCTCAGCCACGTGAACGTGGTGCCGAGGGCCAGCGCCACGACGGCGATCCCGATCAGGTACGCCGACCCACCGACCCTGGCGCGCAGGGGCCGATGGGTGATCTCGTACGTCGTGCCGGGCGCGGTGAACCGGCGCAGCCGCAGCGCGTTGGTGACAACGCTGACCGAGCTCATCGCCATCGCGGCGGAGGCGAGCACCGGGTCGAGCAGCAGGTGATGCCAGCCGTACAGCACGCCGGCGGCGACCGGGATGAGCAGGACGTTGTACGCGAACGCCCAGGCCAGCCCCTGCTTGATCGTGGTGACGGTCCGCCGGGACAGGGCGACCGCGGAGACGATGCCGCGCAGGCTGCCACCGACCAGGGTGATGTCGGAGGCGGCGATGGCGACGTCGGTGCCGGTGCCGATCGCGATGCCGAGGTCCGCCCTGGCCAGCGCCGGGGCGTCGTTGATGCCGTCGCCGACCATCGCGACGACGTGGCCGTCGGCCTGGAGTGCGGCGACCCGGTCGCCCTTGTCGGCGGGGAGGACGTCGGCCATGACGTGCTCGATGTCGACCTGCGCGGCGACGGCGGCGGCCGTGGCGGCGTTGTCCCCGGTCACCATCCAGACCTCGAGCCCGAGCGCCTTCAGCTGGGCCACGGCCTCGGCCGAGTCCGGCTTCACCGTGTCGGCGACCGTGACCAGGCCGGCCAGGACGCCGTCGACGGCGACGTACATCGGGGTCCCCCCGGCGGTCGCTGTGCTGGCCGACTCGGCTGCGAGCGGTGTCGTGTCCACGCCCTGCCCGGCCATCAGCCGCTGGTTGCCGACCGCGACGGCGTACCGGCCGCAGGTGGCGGTGACCCCGTGTCCGGGGTGAGCGATGAAGTCATGGACCGGCTCGAGGGCCAGCCCGCTGTCGCGAGCGGCGGTCACGATGGCCTCGGCGACGGGGTGCTCGCTGCCGACCTCGGCGGCGGCCACCAGGGCGAGCAGCTCGTCGGCGTCGAAGCCTGGCCTGACCTGGAGGCGGTCGAAGGCGGGCCGCCCGTGGGTGACCGTTCCGGTCTTGTCCAGGACCACCGCAGTGACGTGGCGGGCGGTCTCGAGGGCCTGGCCGTCGCTGATCAGGATGCCGAGCTCTGCGGCCTTGCCGGTGCCGACCATGACGGCGGTCGGGGTCGCCAGGCCGAGGGCGCACGGGCAGGCGATGATGAGTACGGCGACCGTGGTGCCGATCGCAAGGACCAGCCGGTCCGTGTCGGGCCCGAAGGTGATCCACGCGACGAACGTGGCCAGCGCCGCGAGCAGGACGGCCGGGACGAACCAGGCGGACACCCGGTCGGCCAGCCGTTGCATGGGGGCAGCAGAGCCCTGGGCCTCCTCGACGAGGCGGACGATCTGGGCG
>JAICSC010000359.1 GCA_025937085.1 Nocardioides sp. | reverse complement strand
TGGTCGATCGTCGTTCATTCACGGGTGTCTCCTGAAGTCGGGGCGGCACGTGCCGCAGGTGCACAAGGGTGGGGGAGACTGGTCGTCGAGTCAACACCCTTTCCGCCGCCGACAGCGAGGGACCACTGCCGGGTCACACGGCCCGGGAAAGGTCGTCACCGTTGCGCCCACCGTCGTTCGTCACAGTTGGCAGCGGAGACAATGCCAAGCGAGCCGGAACGACATGTGCCTGGCACGACGTGATCCGCCGCGGTAGGTCGCAGCGCCACTTGCCCGGGCTGCCCGGCATGGTGACGCTGACCGTGCTGCTCCCGTGGTGGGCGCTGTGCGCGGCCGGATGGACGCGAGCAGCCTGACCAAGCGGTACGGTGCCAAGCTCGCCGTGGACGACCTCACCTTCAGCGCCAGACCAGGCATCGTGACCGGTTTCCTGGGTCCGAACGGCGCCGGCAAGTCCACGACCATGCGGATGATGGTCGGCCTGGACCGACCCACCGACGGCACTGTGCGGGTCAACGGCAGGGCGCCGCATGCACATGCTGCTCCGTTGAATGAGGTCGGCGCCTTGCTCGAGGCGCGGTCGCTGCACCCCGGACGTTCGGCGCGCAGTCATCTGCGGTCACTGGCCCTGACAAGCGGCATCGGTCGCTCACGGGTTGACCAGGTCCTCGAGCTCGTGGGTCTCGCTGACGTCGCCGACAAGCGAGTGGGCTCGTTCTCGCTGGGCATGGGTCAACGCCTCGGCGTGGCAGCGGCGCTCCTGGGTGACCCGGCGACGCTGGTTCTCGATGAGCCGATCAACGGGCTCGACCTGGACGGCATCCGGTGGATCCGGTCCTTGCTCAGGGGGCTCGCCGCCGAGGGTCGCACCGTCTTCCTCTCCTCCCACCTCATGGGCGAGATGGCCATCACGGCCGACCACGTCATCGTCGTCGGCAAGGGCCGTCTGCTGCGAGACCAGCCCATGGCCGATTTCCTCCAAGAGGCACGCGTCGAGACCGTCAGGGTTCGGGCCTCGTCGATCGGTCAGCTGGCGAGGCTTGTCGAGGGCGCCGGCGCCGCGGTCGAGTTGGGCGGCGATGCGATGATCGTCGAGGGACTCTCGAGCGACCACATCGGGACACTGGCGGCGGGGGCGCAGATCACCATCTTCGAGCTGTCGCCCCAGTCGGCCTCCTTGGAGGACGCCTACCTGGCGCTCACCCGCGAGAGCGTCGACTTCCGAGCCGACGACCACGACGGGCGACTCGGTCACGCCGCGGACATGTCCAGCGACGAGGGTGCAGCATGAGCGAGACGACGACCACAGCTGGGACCGGTCAGTTGACCCAGCCCACGCCCGCAGGACGTGTCGACTGGCACGTCACGCTGCCGCGCGTCGTGGCCTCGGAATGGGCGAAGCTCTGGAGTCTGCGCTCCACCCCGTTGGTCATGGCCGCGATGCTGGCCATGGCGGCGTTCGGCGCGATCATCGGCCACAACACCCGCCATCCTGCCGGGCTCGCCCCCGAGGACCTCGTCGCGTCCGGCCCGCTGCAGGGCTACTACCTCGGGCAGCTTCTCATCGGCTCGCTGGGCGTGCTGGTCGTCAGCGGCGAATACTCCACGGGCATGGTCCGGGCCACCTTCGCCGCCGTGCCCCGACGACTGCCGGTGCTGCTGGCCAAGGTGATCGTCTTCACGGCGGTCGTCGCGTGCGCGATGGTGGCGGCCTCCGTCGCCGCGTTCTTCATCGCCCAGGCATTCCTGTCCGGCTACCGACCGACGTACGCCCTGTCTGAGCCCGACGTGCTGCGCGTCGTGGTCGGAACCGGGGTATACCTCACCCTGATCGGACTTCTCGGCGGCGCGATCGGCTGGATCGTGCGCAGCACCCCGGGTGCGCTCGTCACGTTGTTCGCGGTCATCCTCGTCCTGCCGGTCCTGCTGCTCCTCTTCCACGGCACCCGGGCCGACCACGCCAGCGCCTGGCTTCCCACCGGAGCCGGAGCCGCTTTCTCCACGAGCCTGCACACGCCAGGTGAGCTCGCCCCGTGGACGGGGCTCGCCGTGATGGTCACCTGGGTGGCGGCGGCCTACGCCGTGGCCGCCTTCCTGCTGCACCGCCGCGACGCCTAACCGCGCCACCGGGCAACGGAACGACAGGAGGCAACGCTCCCACGAACTTCCGGTAGCGGTTCTGGCCGTTATGTGCGCCGACACGCGGCGAAGTGACGCGCTCCCGACCGTGGTGCGATCCGAACCTCGTCATGGTCCGGTCCGACTTGGCGGTGAGTAACGTGCTGGACGAGGGCCTGTTCCTCCACGGCACGAAAGCCGATCCGGCGCTGAGGCTGTGCCGCTGTGCCGATGCGTCGCCTGCGCGGGCCCTCATCCCGTGGTGAGGTCGCGCCGGTACAGCGTTCCCTGCTTGCCGCCGATGTCGGCAGGATCGGCCGGGCCGATCGCAACGAATCCGATCTTGGTCAGGACCTTCCGAGACGCGATGTTCTCGCGTGACGTTGCGGCCATCAGTGCACGCAGCCCATACCGAGTGGCCGCCAGTGCGCACAGGTCGCGCGCGGCTGCGGTCGCCACGCCGCGACCGGCCGCATGCTGGGCCACCCGGTAGCCGAGCCTCGCGGCTCCTTCCTTGATGTCGTAGAGGTTGAACCGGCCGAGTATGGTGCCGCCTTCGTCGGCGTACACGTAGAACGCGCTGGTGCCCGTCGCTTGCTCGGCCAGCAGGGACTCAAGCCGCTCGGTGAAGCTGTCGTAGAAGGCGTCGCCACGGTCGCAGATCGACTCTGCGAAGTACGCGCGGTTCCCCAGCTCGAAGGCCATGACCGCCGGTCCGTGGCTAGCGGACAGCAACTGCAACTCTGGCACAACTGGACCCTACTCACCGGCCCGCTTGGCAATCACGGGAATACACGACAAGGCCGGGGCGATGCCTTCTGCGATCTCCGGCCAGCGGGCCAGGGGCGCCGGTAGGCGTCCGGATCTCGGCCATGTGCGTGGAACTGCCCTACCGAAAGGCGGCGGAAGACGCGATCCGTAGAGATGCCTAACGGATGTCGCCCGTCCCCTGAGCTGAGGCCTGGTCTCAGGTGGCCACGGCCACTGCGGCGCTTCCGTGCTTCGGTGTTCACATGCGCTACCAGATCAAACGGCGGCGAGCGCCTCGCGCTAGCGCGACCGTGCCCTGGGGCATGCTGCCCCCACACTCATCGGCTAT
>JAICSC010000181.1 GCA_025937085.1 Nocardioides sp. | reverse complement strand
GCGTCGCCCTCGTGTGCCTGTGGCACCACGACACCCTCGTGCACGTACGCGGGCCGTGGATCGGAGGTCCGGGTGCCGCCGAGACGCCCGCCGGCGCCCTGGGCCAGTCGATGGGCCAGGCGATGGGCCAGGCGATGGAGGAGTCCGGCCCGCCCGAGCCGGGTCCCGCCTCGCCCCCCAGTCGTTAGCCCAGTCGCTAGCCGGATCCCGGCGGTTTTCCCCAACCTCTCCCGAACCCCTGGTGCGTTGTCGGGGGGGCGGTGTACCGTTCGAGGTGTTCGAACACGTGTTCGAGCATCCGGTCCCGGGGCGGACGATCTCGACCCCCGTCCGCACCGGGCCGGATCCAAGCACCGGGCCGGATCCAATGACCGGGCCGGATCCAAGCACTGGGTCGACCGAGCACGCCACGAGGGTGGCGGGAGATGACGCGAGGGGAGCGGGGCATGAGGCGGTACGACGACCCGGTCGAGACCCGGATGGGTCTGGTGTCGGGGATGGAGGGCCCCGAGCAGTTCCTGTGGCGGGGCCGGCTGTGGAAGGTCCGTGCGGTGGTCGCCCACTGGGTGGAGACCGGGCCGTGGTGGCAGTCCGGCGGAGCCCGGGCGGTGATCGGCTCCGACGAGCCGGTGGCGCCCCGCGAGGGGGCGGATCTCCGCTCTGCCGATCTCCGCTCCACCGACCTGTTGGGAGAGCGCGAGCTGTGGCGGGTCGAGGCCGGCCGCGGCCCCGGTCGACCCGTCGGTGCCGATCCCGGCGACCCCGCCGAGGGAGCGGCCGACGGGGGCGGTGTCTTCGACCTCGCCTTCGACTGGAGCGACGGGCGCTGGGCGCTCGTGGGCTGCATGGACTGAGGTGACGGTGACATGAGCCCCTTCTCGCTGCCCGCGACCACCCACTCCTACCTCGCCCGCGCCGCCGAGTCGCTGCACGACGCGGTGGTCGCCCGCGACGTCCCCACCCGCTACGCCTGCGCCCACGTCGCCGCCCTGCGTGCCGCCGCGGCGTTGCTGGCCGCCCGGGCCCGCCCGACAGGTTCCTCGGGTCGTCGCCGTCCGCAGAAGAACGCCTGGGTGCTGCTGGCCGAGATCGCGCCCGAGCTGGCCGAGTGGGCGACGTTCTTCGCCGCCGGTGCCGCCAAGCGGGCCGCCGCCGAGGCCGGCTCCACCCGGGCGGTGACCGAGCGCGAGGCCGACGACCTGGTCCGCGACGCCGACCGGTTCCTGGCCGTGGTCGAGCAGGCGCTGGGCCTCACGCCCCACCTGCCCTCGCCCCAGCTGTGCGTCCTGACCCAGCCGTTCGCCCAGCCGTTCGCCCAGCCGTTCACTCAGCCCGCCCATCACACCCGCGCCGGCTGACCGGCCGGCTGACAGCGCGATGGACCCGTTCGTCCACCTGCACGTCGCGTCGGGATACTCCCGGCAGTACGGCGCCTCCCATCCCCACGTGCTCGTCGAGCGCGCCGCCGAGCAGGAGATGGACACCCTCGCCCTCACCGACCGCGACGGCACCTACGGCGCGGTCAAGCACGCACTGGCCTGCCGGGCCGCCGGCATCCGGCCGGTGCTGGGCGTCGACCTCGCCGTCCGCCCGGTCGTCTCTTCGAAGGGTGCAACGTCATCCGGACAGAGTCATGGAGGGCTCTCACCGTATGACGTCCCGGGAGGACCGAAGCCGCGCACGCCCGTGCGCGGCGGTGCGTTCCGCGACGACCGGCTGGTGCCGCGGGTGACCTTCCTGGCTCTGTCCGGGGGAGCGAGCCACTCCGGCGGCCGCGCGGGCTGGGCGGCGGTGTGTCGGCTGATCTCGGCGGTCCAGCTCTCCGGCGAGCGCGGTGCCCCGGTGGGCGACCTGTCCGTGCTCGCGCCCTGGCTCGAGAGCGGCGACGTCGTGGTGCTGCTCGGTCCGGCCTCCGAGGTCGGCGCGGCGATGGCGCGCCGACGCGAAGACCTCGCCCGAGCCGCCCTGGCGCCGTGGCGTGAGGTGGTCCCCGCGGAGAACCTCCTCGTCGAGCTGGTCTCCCACCGGCTGCCGCAGACCGGCGGCAGCGTCTGGGGCCCGGGCACCACGCCCCACGCCGCCCGGATGGCGGGGTTCGCCCGCAGCGTCGGGCTCGGGTCGGTGCTGACCAACGCCGTGCGGTACGCCGACCGCCGCGACGCCCCGGTCGTCGACGTCCTCGACGCGGCGCGCCGGCTGGTCGCCCTCGGCTCTGCCGATTTGAAGAGACACGTCGGCCCCGCTGGGTTCAGGGCGAACGCCGAGGGCTTCCTCAAGTCCGGCAAGCAGATGCTCGAGGTGGCCGAGGAGATCGCCCGGCTGTCCGGTCTGGGTGACTCCGACCGGGAGGCTCATCGACTGCTTGCTCAGACCCGCCAGGTCGCCGACCGGTGCGCCCTCGACCCGCGCGCCGACCTTGGGATCGGGGAAGTCCACTTCCCGACGTTGGTCGAGGAGGGCGCGCTAGCGCCCGTCACGAGACCCGGTGAGACATATGCAGACGTCATGCTGCGGCAGCGCTGCGAAGGAGCGATCGGGAGCCGCTACGGCTCGGCCCCGCGCCAGCGCATCTGGAAGCGTCTCGACGACGAGCTGGAGATGATCCGCGGCCTGGGCTACGCGTCGTACTTCCTGACCGTCGGCGACGTCACCGACCTGATCCGCGAGATGGGCGTGCGGTGCGCCGGCCGCGGCTCGGGCGCCGGCTCCCTGGTCAACTACCTGCTCGGCATCTCCGGGGTCGACCCGATCCGCCACGGCCTGTTGATGGAGCGTTTCCTCTCGCCGTTGCGGGCGTCTCTTCCCGACATCGACATCGACGTCGAGTCCGCCCGGCGTGAGGACATCTACCGCGCGATCCTCGACCGGTACGGCGGCGAGCGCTGCGTGTGCGTCTCGATGATGGACACCTACCGCGTCCGTCACGCCGTCCGCGACGTCGGCGCCGCGCTCGGGATGCCGCCGGGCGAGACCGACGCGATCGCCAAGGCCTTCCCCCACATCCGCGCCCGCGACGCCCGGATGGCGATGCGCGACCTGCCCGAGCTCCGGGCGGCCGGACTCGACCACGAGCGGCTCGACCTGTTCTTCGACCTCGTCGAGCGGCTCGACGGGCTGCCGCGCCACATCGCCGTCCATCCCTGCGGGGTGCTGCTCTCCGACGCGACCCTGCTCGACCGCACCCCGGTCGAGGCCAGCTTCGTCGGGTTCCCGATGAGCCAGTTCGACAAGGACGACGTGGAGGATCTCGGGCTGCTCAAGCTCGATGTCCTCGGCATCCGGATGCAGTCCTCGATGGCCCACGCCGTCGAGCTGGTCCGGCGCACCGACGGCGTCGAGGTCGACCTCGACGACGAGGAGCAGGTGCCGTTCGACGACCCCGCGACGTTCCACATGATCAGCCAGGCCCGCACCCTGGGGGTGTTCCAGATCGAGTCGCCGGGGCAGCGCGAGCTGGTCGGCAAGTCCGGCATCGAGACCTTCGAGCACATCATCACCGACATCTCGCTGTTCCGGCCGGGGCCGGTCAAGAGCGACATGATCACGCCCTACCTCGAGGCCAAGCACGGCTGGTCGGAGGTGACGTACCTCCACGACGACCTGCGCCCGATCCTGCGCGAGACCAACGGCGTGGTGGTCTTCCACGAGCAGGTGATCGAGATGATCGCCTGCTTCGGCGGCGTCTCCAACGCCGAGGCCGACGAGAAGCGCCGGGCGCTCGGCGACGTCGAGGGGATGGCCGAGACCAAGCTCTGGTTCTACCCCGCCGCCCTCGGCCGCGGGTACTCCCTGCCCGTGGTCGAGAGGGTCTGGAAGGTGATCGAGGCGTTCGCGTCGTTCGGCTTCTGCAAGGCCCACGCCGCGGCGTTCGCGCTGCCGACCTACCAGTCGGCCTGGCTCAAGGCCCACTACCCGGCACACTTCCTGGCCGGCGTGCTGACCCACGACCCCGGGATGTACCCCAAGCGGTTGATCCTCGAGGACGCCCGCCAGTGCGGCATCGCGATCCTCGGCCTCGACGTCAACTCAAGTGAAAGGGAGTACGTCGTGGAGCGCATGAGCTCGCTGGACGAGCCACCTCCGATCGTGCTGGGGCAGACCTCGCGTCCCGACCCGGCCGAGCGCGGGTGGCCCGACGGTCGGGCCTGGGGCATCCGGCTGGCACTGGCCGAGGTCAAGGGCATCAACGCCGGCGAGGTCGAGCGCATCGTCGCGGCCCGGCCCTACCACTCGCTGACCGACTTCTGGCACCGCGCCCAGGTCTCGCGTCCGATCGCCGAGCGGCTGGTGCTGGCCGGGGCGTTCGACTCCGTCTACGGCCTCGGGTCCACCGTGGGGGTGGCCGGGGGAGGCGTCCGCCGGCGTACCAAGATCACCCGCCGCGACCTGCTGCTCCAGGTGGCCGAGCTCGACCGGCACGCCCGGGCGGTCCAGCGGGCCGGCCGAGCCAGGGGGCTTGCTGCGGGCAGATCAAGAGCGGGCCGTACGCCGGCGCCGCGACCCGCGGACGTCCGGGTCGAGGAGGCCGCGGCCCGCACCAGCACCGACCCCGGCGCCCGCGAGGGCTCGGTCCCGCTCGAGCGCCACCCCCTGGGCAGCCAGGGGGTCTGGGCCAAGGCCGCGGCGCAGTCCCGCGCGGCCGCCGACCCGCGTCCGATCACCTCGGTGCAGCTGACCCTCGACCTCACTGGTGACGCGGGCGAGCCGAAGGAGCAGGTCAGCGGCCTGCCCGAGATGACCGCCGAGGAGCGGATGCGCGCCGAGCTGGAGATCCTCGGTCTCGACGCCAGCCGGCACGTCGTCGACACGTACGCCGACTTCCTCGACGCCCTCGGCGCGGTCCGCAGCCAGGACCTCCTGCGCCAGCGCAGCCGGTCGGAGATCCTGGTCGCCGGGGTCAAGGTCGCCACCCAGACCCCGCCCGTCCGGTCCGGGCGGCGCGTGGTGTTCCTGACCCTCGACGACGGCACCGGCCCGGTCGACGCGACGTTCTTCGAGGACGCCCAGGGCCCCTACGCCGCCACCGTGTTCGGGTCCTGGCTGCTGGTGGTCCGCGGAGAGGTACGCCGTACCGGTCACCGCGGCATCTCCCTGCGCGCCACCGGCGCCTGGCCGCTGACCGACCTCCACACCCGCTGGCAGCGCGAGGGCATCGACGCGGTCCAGGCCCACCTGGCCGTCGTCCCGGCGTACGAAGAGGTCACCCGCCACCGGGTGCTCACCCACTCCAGCGGCTTCCAGATGTCGCCGTACGCCGACGTCAAGCCACCGGGCGAGTCTCTGTCCTCCGGCGGGCTCGGTCGCTCGCTCGTTCCTCGCTCGACTCCGTCGCCCGCAGCCGAGGGTGTCGCCCGCAAGCTCTGGCACCGCAGCCCCGGGAGCCCGGGATGAGAGGCGCCCTAGGCTGGCGCCCATGGCGAACGAGCCCGCCGGCCGGGGCAGCACCCGCACCGCCGTGGTGTGGTCCGGGCTCGAGCCGGTTCTCGATCGAGAGGGGAGCGGGGCGCGGGACGTCCTCGACATCGGCGGCGGTACCGGCGGGCTCGCGGTCCGGGTCGGCGCCCTCGGCCACCGGGTCACCGTGGTCGACCCCAGCCCCGACGCCCTGGCCGCGCTCGACCGCCGGGCCGGCGAGCACGACGTCGCGGTCACCGGTCGGCAGGGCGACCTGTCCACCCTGCTCGACGTGGTCGGTCCCGACAGCGCCGACGTCGTCTTGTGCCACGGGGTGCTCGAGGTCGTCGACGACCCGGCCGCCGCGCTGGCGACCCTCGCCCACGTGGTCCGGGCGGGGGGTGTGCTCAGCCTGCTGGTCGCCCAGCGTCACGCCGCCGTCGTCGCCCGCGCCATGGCCGGTCACTTCCAGCAGGCGCTGGCGATGCTGGACCCCCAGACAGGCTCGGGACCACACCCGGCCGATCCGCCCACGCCGACCGGCCGGAGCGGTCGCCGCTACTCCCACGACGAGCTCACCTCCCTGGTGGGCGACGCCGGGTTCGCCGTCGACACGGTGCACGCGATCCGGGTGTTCACCGACCTCGTCCCCGGTTCGCTGCTCGACCTCGAGCCGGGCGCCTCGGCCGCGCTGGTCGAGCTGGAGCAGGCCGTCGCCACCCGTCCGGAGTACCTCCCGCTGGCCACCCAGCTCCACCTGCTCGCCCACCGCGCCTGACCCTGGAGCGTCATGGCCCAGGACATGACCCAGGACATGACCCAGACGCCGATCCTCCACGTCGACATGGACGCCTTCTACGCCAGCGTCGTCGTCCGCGACCGACCCGACCTGCAGGGTGTCCCGGTCATCGTCGGCGGCGGGTACCGCGGCGTCGTGCTGTCGGCCGACTACCTCGCCCGGCAGACCGGCGTACGTTCCGGGATGCCGATGACCCGTGCTCGCCGGATGTGTCCCGGCGCGGAGGTGGTCCCACCCGACTTCGACACGTTCACGACGGTCTCGGCGTCGGTGATGGAGAACTTCCGCCGGATCACCCCGCTGGTCGAGGTGCTCTCGCTGGACGAGGCGTTCCTCGACGTCCGCGGCTCGACCCGACGGCTCGGGTCTCCGGTCGAGATCGCCGAGCGGCTGCGCGCCACCATCCACGACGAGCAGGGCATCACCTGCTCGGTCGGGGTGGCCGCGTCGGTGACGATGGCCAAGATGGCCAGCCGCTGGGCCAAGCCCGACGGCGTGTTCGTGTGCGAGCCGTCGTCGGTGACCACGCTGCTCCATCCGCTCGACGTCGGCGAGCTGTACGGCGTGGGGGAGAAGACCACCGAGCTGCTCCACCGCCTCGGTCTGGTCACCGTCGGCGACATCGCGCACACGCCGGTACGTACCCTCCAGCGCGCGGTCGGCGACCACCTCGGCCGACACCTCCACGACCTCGCCTGGGGCATCGACGACCGGCAGGTCGTCGCCCGCAACGCCAGCTCCTTCACCTACCTCGGTGAGCCCGACAAGTCCATGGGCGCCAGCGAGACCTTCGGCCACGACACCGACGACCGTGAGGTGATCGTCCGCGAGCTGCTCCGCCTCACCGACCGGGTCACCACCCGCATGCGCGTCGCCGGCGTGGCCGGCCGCACCGTGACGATCACCGTGCGGTTCGCCGACTTCACCACGATCACCCGGTCGCGCACCCTCGCCGAG
>JAICSC010000346.1 GCA_025937085.1 Nocardioides sp. | reverse complement strand
GGGTCGCCCGGGACGGTGGCTGAGCGACCGCCAGGGGAGTTCGGCCGTCGGCCGGGTGTGTCAGCACTGTTCGAACAATTGTTCGTGTCGCTGCTTGAAACCGTTCGAACAGGTGCTCTATCGTCGTACACATGTTCGATCGAACGTCTGATCGGCCCACCACTGTCGGTGGCACCCGTTAGACACAGATCAAGCACTTCCCCAGGAGGACCGATGAGCACCGTGACCGCCACCCGCACCCCGCGACTGACGCCCCCGATCGCGCCGACGCGCAAGGCGACGCCGCGGCGCCGCACGGTCGGGCAGGGCGCCTCGGTCGTCGGTCTCGCCGACCGGCCGGTGCTGCGGATCGTCGCGGACGACGAGCGCGCCCCGATCGTCACCCGCGTGCGCCCGGTCGGGCCACCCCCGTCGGTCGAGCCACATCCGTCGGTCGAGCCTGTCGAGACCACGGTCCGCCGGATCGACCTCACGGAGTTCTTCGCCGCCGAGTACGACGGGGACGACCAGGCCGTCGAGGTCGTCCGACCCCGGCCGAGCTCGCTTCGTCTGACCCGCCGCGGCCGGCTGGTCGTGTTCGGCGCGAGCATCGTGGCCGCGCTCGGCCTCGGCTTCGTCGCCGCCTCGGGCTCGCTGGCCAACGACCACCCCGAGCCGACCCGAGTCGTCACCGTCCAGCCCGGCCAGACGCTGTGGGACATCGCCGCGCAGGCCTCCGACGGCGGTGACGTACGTGCCACCATGTCCCACCTCGAGGCGCTCAACCACCTCGACAGCACCACGCTCCAGGTGGGTCAGACGCTGCGAGTCCCGAAGTAGCCGACGGGGTGGATTCGAGACTGGCGCCGGGGCGCCCGCCTCAACCACCGTGGTGCCACCGCCACCGCCAACCAGACTTCCGCCCGGCCGAATTCGACCCCGGCCGGCGCGGGGAGCCGGGGAAGACGGGAGGCAGCGCGACCCCAAACGCGCTGCCTCCTGCGGTTCCCCCCAG
This sequence comes from Nocardioides sp., assembly GCA_025937085.1. Classification (GTDB taxonomy): domain Bacteria; phylum Actinomycetota; class Actinomycetes; order Propionibacteriales; family Nocardioidaceae; genus Nocardioides. The sequence goes on along the minus strand of JAICSC010000346.1, from coordinate 2,646 downwards.
TTGGCCCGAGCTGTGTCCCCCTGTGCTCCCCCGGGCCGTCCCCCGATACCCGAGGATCGGGGTCTCGCGCTGGTGAGGTCCCCGACCATCAGGTACGACGTCGGCCACACCGGATCGGTTCGGTGGGACCGCGGTGCTGTTTCGAGACCGTGCGCCAGCAGACGCCTTCCCTCAGCCACCGACGCAAGATGTCAGCGGTCGGCCAGCCGCCGTACGAACTTCAACCCCGACCACACCTCGTCGATGGCGGCGACCTTGACGTCCACCCACCCGAGCTCCAGCCCCAGCCCGCGGACGACGTTGTCGGTCAGGTCCGTGGCGATCCCGAGCCGCTTCGCGGCCGCCTGCTTCGGCCAGGCGACCCAGACCATGCCGTCGGTGACCGTGCGTTCGAGGAGCACGGGCAGCCGGTCGGCGAGCGACGACAGCCGGGTGTGGAACGTGACGGTGACGTCGAGCCCGCCGCTCATCCGGCGTAACACTTTCGCGCGCGGCGGCAGCCCGAGGTCGAGGCCGTCCGGGAGCCGGTCGAGGAGCACGACGTGACCGTCCTTGACCCCCAGCTTGGTGGCCAGCGGCGTGCCGGAGTAGCCGGCGGTGTGCCCTGGCTGGTTCGCGACCATGACTCAGCGCGCCGCTCGGCGACCGCCCGGCGACCGGGGTCCGGTAGGCGGCGGGGAGGAGCCGGCCCGGATCCGCGCGACCAGGCGGGTGCCGAGCATCATCGCGACGAACAGGCACGAGATCGCCCCCACCGTGGCCAGCCCGAGGAACCACCAGGCGGTCCCGTCGCCGTTGCGGGCGGTGGTGCCGAAGTCGATGGCGACGTAGACCAGGTAGCCCCAGGCGACGACCGCCGCGGTGATCCCAAGAGCCAGGAGCAGCAGGACGCCCGCCCCGCCCCGGCGAGGGGGCTCGGCGTACTCGTCGAGGCGCGGCACCCGGCTGGTGTCGAGCCGGACCGGCTCGGTGGTACGCCGCGCGCGAGGCGCGGCGTGCCGAGGTGCGGAATGCCTTCCCGTCCGCTCCCCGGAACCCGCCACGGCCCCATTGTGTCGGATCCGTCCAGGGCCGACCCGCCGATCCCCACAGCTCGAAAGGGACTGGTCCAGACCGTGCGACGGGCCGCTGACCTGTGCGTATGCCGACCGGCGTCCGAGGTGCGGACGGCGACGCGCCGAATCTTCGAGAAGTGCTTGCCAAGCCCCGCCGCCCGACGTACGGTAGCCACTACATCTAGTAGTTACATCGTTGTGGTTCTCCACATGTAGTTCACATCTACAGGGTGCTGGACCCACAGAAGATCGCCGGTTCTCCACAGTCGACGGGGTGCCGGTCCACAGGAAGACACCCCCGCCGCGGGGGACTTCGGCGCGCCCGCAGGTTGTTGTGACCAGAGGGTCGAAGAAGCGAGAGGAGGACCGAGATGCACTGTCCGTACTGCCGGCACACCGACACGAAGGTCCTCGACTCGCGGGTCTCCGAGGACGGTGCCGCGATCCGCCGTCGGCGGCGCTGTGAGAGCTGCGAGAAGCGGTTCACGACCGTCGAGCTGATGCAGCTGACCGTGCTCAAGCGCTCCGGCGCGACGGAGCCGTTCAACCGCGAGAAGGCGATCGCCGGCGTCCGGAAGGCCTGCAAGGGTCGGCCGGTCTCCGAGGACGACCTGGCCTGCCTGGGCCAGACCGTCGAGGACACGCTGCGCAACGAGGGCGCCGCCGAGATCCCCGCCCACGAGGTCGGGATGGCGATCCTCGGGCCGCTGCGGGCGCTCGACCCGGTGGCCTACCTGCGGTTCGCGAGCGTCTACAAGTCGTTCAGCTCCGCTGACGACTTCGAGGACGAGATCGCCCTGCTCCGCATGGAGCAGGCAGCCCTGGACGACGCCGCACCGGTGGTTGAGGAGCGTGCCCAGGGGCGTTCCCCGGTGGTTGAGGAGCGAGCTCTGCGAGCGTTGGTTCCTGAGGAGGCGAGGGACGAGCCGTCTCGAAGGGCTCGAAACCACCACGACCACGAAGCCGACGCGCAACCACACGCCGTACCCACTGGATGACCCACAGACCACCCGGCGCGTAGTGGGGAAGCTGCGCGCCGGGTGCACCACCCCCTTCCCCGAGACCCCTTTCCAAAGCCACTTTCCAACCGACCGACTGTCGGTGGTCCGAGAGACCATGGGACCGGTGGTCACAGCAACGACTCCGGTGGTAGAGGAGGGCCTCCTGGAGGCCCGTCTCGAAACCACCGGAACGCAGAACAGCAGAGAACCAGCAAGACCACACGGGAGAACGAGGAGCAGAAGATGACCGAGACGGCGAACCCCAAGTCCGGGGTCAAGGGTGCCCGTCAGGCGACGAAGGGCCTGAGCATCGACCGTGTCTTCTCCACGGCCGGCACCCACCCCTACGACGAGCTCACCTGGGAACGCCGCGACGTCGTCCAGCAGAACTGGAAGACCGGCGAGACCGTCTTCGAGCAGCGCGGCGTGGAGTTCCCCGACTTCTGGTCGGTCAACGCCAGCACCATCGTCACCACCAAGTACTTCCGCGGCGCCGTCGGCACCGAGGCCCGCGAGTGGAGCCTCAAGCAGCTCATCGACCGCGTGGTGTCGACGTACACCAAGGCCGGAGCCGACCACGGCTACTTCGC
>JAICSC010000401.1 GCA_025937085.1 Nocardioides sp. | reverse complement strand
TCCGATCCGGGCGAGGCCGAAGACGTACTCCTGCTCGACGAGCATGGCCGGGTGCTCGAGTGCGGCACGGCCAACGTGTTCGTCGTCCTCGGCGGGGTCGTCGTGACACCGCCGCGGGACGGGCGGATCCTGCCCGGCACCGTCCGCGAACGCGTGCTCGCCTGGCTCCGCGAGAACCACGGGCCGGTCGAGGAGCGGGACGTCAACCTCGCCGAGCTCACGCAGGCGACCGAGCTGTTCACGACCAGCTCCATCCGCGGAGTCCAGCCGGTGGCCAGGTGCGCCGACGTCGGATCCTGGCCGATCGGACCCACCACGACCTGGCTGCGCGCCTCCCTCACCGACGCCGACGCGTGAGCCCGCGACCGCCGGTGATGACGGAGTTGCCAGCCCTCAGGCAAGTCCCGGAAAACTTTCGGGCAAAGTCTTCCGGTGCCGGAAGATCTGCCGTTGAATTCTCTCATTGGTCACGATCTCCGGATCGGAAACCAACAGCCGGCCCGAACAACCGGGGGGAATTGTCCGGGCTGATGGAGGCCCGCTACGGACCGGGGGGACGGCAGGCGCCATGGCCCCCGCTCGCACTGCGAGCGGGGGCGCCCTCCATTTCAGGATCTTCTGCGGTCCAGACGTGTGTTCACGCCCGATCCCACGCGATTGCACGCGATTAGCAGGAAAATCTGCGGATTCCGCATCATGACCGTTCGATCACGTCGTTTCTCAGTCACCGAGGCAGGATCCACGGGTCATGCCACGGGACAGCCCGCTCGACCGGGGGGACGGGTGGGCTGGGTGTCAGCGGCCGTCGGGGGGACGGGAGCCGGCGCACCGCCCTCGCTCTCCGACGAGCGAGGGCGCCTCACATTTGCCGCCTCTCCCGGCAGGACGACCCCGCCAGGTGGGCGGAGTCGCAAGCGGGTCGGTACACGGGGACGCCGTCGTCGCTCGGTCGCAGGCTGCGATCATCCGGTCGCAGGCCTGGCAATCATCGGGATACGGCCGCCCCGGCTCCGCCGGGACCGGCCGGTCCTCGCTCGGGTGCGCGAGGGGGGAGTTGAACCCCCACGCCCTTTCGGGCACACGGACCTGAACCGTGCGCGTCTGCCTGTTCCGCCACTCGCGCCTGAAGCGCGGTAAGGCTATCCCAGGCCGCGGATGCGCCCCAAACCGCAACCGGACGCCGTGGGCGCCTCGGGTGCCGGTGTCTTCGCCGATAGCATCGAGCGCAACCCGACCGGACTCGGGCCTCGTCCCACCGGGCGGGGGGAGCAGGTGAGACGGCGCGGAACGATGAGCGCGAACCACGGGGCGAGAGGAGGTACGGCGTGAGCGGGCTGGCCAAGTTCGAGCAGCGGCTCGAGGCGCTGGTCTCCGGGGCCTTCGCCCGGGCGTTCCGCAGCGCCGTGCAGCCGGTCGAGATCGCGGCCGCCCTCCAGCGTGAGTGCGACAACAACACCCAGATCCTGTCTCGCCAGCGCCGAATGGTTCCCAACGACTTCCACGTCGAGCTCTCACAGCCCGACACGGACCGTCTCTCGCCGTACGACTCCGCACTCGTCACCGAGCTGACCACCCAGCTCCAGGAGCACGCCGAGAAGCAGAGCTACGTGTTCGCCGGCCCCGTATCCATCGCCTTCGAGACCGCGGACGACCTCACCATCGGCCGGTTCCGGGTGCGCAGCCAGGCGCACGCCTCCGTGGTCAGCAACGCCACCCACACCCAGGTACGCCGCGCCCGCGCGTTCCTCGACGTCAATGGCACCCGCCACCCCTTGCAGCCGCCGGGCCTGGTCGTCGGTCGCGGCACCGAGGCCGACCTCCGCATCAACGACCCCGGCGTCAGTCGTCGTCATGTCGAGTTCACGGTCAGCGAGGGCGCCACGGGCGGCGTGAGCATCTCTGCCCAGGACCTCGGCTCCACCAACGGCATGCTGGTCGACGGCCACCGGATCACCAGCACCGGCCTGCAGGACGGTTCGGAGGTCAAGATCGGCCGGACGACGATGACGGTGCACGTGGAGGAGGACGCCGATGTCTGAGCTCACGCTGTTCCTGATCAAGATCTCCTACCTGGCGATCCTCTGGATCTTCGTGCTCTCCGCCATCTCGGTCGTCCGGTCCGACATGTTCGGAGCCCGGCTCCCCGCGAGCGCACGCGAGGCGGCGGCCCCGAAGGCGCGTCGCCAGCCCAAGCAGAAGGCCCGCAAGGGCTCCCCGACCCACGTCCTCGTGGTCGACGGGGCCAACAAGGGTGACCGGGCCGACCTGACCGAGGCTCCCATCCTGATCGGCCGC
>JAICSC010000147.1 GCA_025937085.1 Nocardioides sp. | reverse complement strand
GAAGCTCGAGCGGAACGACGAGCCGGTCACGACGTTCTCGATCCCCTCGGCCCCGCAGAACCGACGCATCGCGAACGGCAGGTCGGCCGAGACACACACCACCACGGTGTCGTCGAGCGACGCCGCGAGCTCGTTGAAGCGCCGCACCGAGGCCGCGCAGGTCGCCGTGTCGACACTCGGGAAGATGTTGAGCACGACCCGGGACCCCGAGAAAGCGTCGGACGAGACGTCGGAGAGGTCCTGACCGGTCAGGGTGTACGCCGGAGCCTTGTCGCCGACAGCCGGCAGGTCACCGACGGTGTGGACCGGGTCCCCCCGGAGCGAGGTGGTAGCCATGGTCTCTGTCTAGCAGGTCGCGCCAGGCCGGTAGTCAGCCGGTCGTCAGCCGGCCGTCGGCCGGCGGGTCGGTGGGCCACGGACCGCCGCTCACCGGCTCTCACCGCCCCTCTCCTATCCTCGAGCCGTGGTGAAGCCCCTCGAGACGCCTGCCAAGAAGGCGTTGCGGCGTTGTGCACTGCCGGCGTTCGCCGCGCTCCTGCTGCCGGTCCTCGCCGCCTGCGGTGGCGGCTCGAGCTCGACGGCCCAGGATCTCGGGGCCCAGTCGCCCAGCCCGAGTGAGAGCGGCTCGGCCGGCAACGTCTCGTGCGACTACCCCGACGCGCCGCAGGGTGCGACCGGCGACGCCTCGAAGCCGCCGTCGACGCCGGACGTCCAGGGCACGGTGAACCTCAGCATCCAGAGCTCCATCGGCACGTTGAACGGGCAGCTGGACGCCGACAAGGCGCCGTGCACGGTGAACTCGTTCGCGTCCTTGGCCAAGCAGGGGTTCTTCGACAAGACACCCTGCCACCGGCTCACCACGGCCGCGACCGGGATCTTCGTGCTCCAGTGCGGCGATCCCACGGGCACCGGCACCGGTGGGCCCGGCTACACGATCCCCGACGAGTTCTCCGACAAGGACACCTACGGTCCGGGAACCCTGGCGATGGCGAACACCGGGCAGCCGAACTCGGGAGGCTCCCAGTTCTTCATCGTCTACCGGAAGACTCCCCTGCCGCCGAAGTACACGGTCTTCGGGCACGTCGACGCAGCCGCGGTCAAGGCGGTCCAGAAGATCGCCAGGAAGGGCACCGACAACGCCTACGGGCAGGGCGACGGTCACCCGACCGTGACGGTGACGATCGACTCGGTCACCGTCGGCTGACGCTCACCCTGAATCCATGCTCAGCCTGGACCCTGGCTCAAGCCCGCCGGTACTCGATCGAGGTCCCGATCTGCAGGGTGCGCCCGACGGTGCAGAGCCGGTCGCCGCTCTGTTGGATCGCCCTGGGCAGCACCTCACGGGCGCGGTCCCCCGCCTCTCCCTCGGGGAAGGTGACCGCCAGGGTCACCGAGAGGTCGACCAGGTGGGACCCGCCCTCGTCGCGGACCTTGTGTCCCTCGACGTGTACGCCGAACGAGTCCGGCTGGGCCCGTTTGCCGGTGATCAGCCCGACGTCGATCGCCGTACAACCCGCGAGCGCGGCCAGGAGCAGCTCGACCGGGGTGAAGTCCGGGTCCGTACCCGACCCGACCGCCAGCACTCCCCCGCGCTCGTTGACCGCCTGGTACCGACCCTCGCCGCTCCGCGTCAGGTCCAGCCGGCGTAGGGAGTCGTCGCTCATGCCGACACGCTACGCGTGTCGGCCACCACTCCCCCGCTGAAGGACGGTCAGGTTCGGCGGGCCCGGCGCGTACGCCGCTGTTCGCGCGCCTCCCGACGGATCGTGCGCACGGCTCGCAGATGGCTCAGCTCCCGATCGGTCGGAACCCGGCCCTCCACGAGTCCACCCATCAGGTACATCTGCGTGCTCATCGTCGCTCACCCTCTCGGCCCCGGTCGGGGTCTCGTCATCGTTTTGTGATGTCAGGACCACTGATGCGTGTCTGGCTCTTACAGACTACCGGTGCCGATCACGCCGACACGCATCACGACGCGCGTGAGGTGGGACACGCCGACGGCCGCGCCCTGCGTCGTACGACGAGGGCACGGCCGCCGAGCGCGTCAGGCCACTGCGGTCAGGAGATGCGCACCCTCACTGCGGCGTGACCCTCGATCACCCTGCCCTGCGGTGGGGTCACCGAGGACTTGTCGATGCCGTTCCTCTCTCCGAACGCCGAGAACTCGATCCCCGCCTGGTCGTTGCGCTGCATGTGGTCGACCAGCTTCTTCACCCCCGACAGCTGGTGCGGGAAGCTCCGCTCGAACGGGTAGCCCTCCGCCGGCGAGGCGGACACGCTGCCGCGCATGCCGGCCGCCTTCTTCGGGACGACGACGGTGAACTTCTTGCCCTTCAGCCCACCACTGAAGACCAGCCGCATCGTGAGCAGGTGGCCCGCCCTCACCAGCGCGGGGTGACCCTTGCCGACGTGCCTCCAGGCGCCGTGACGCCGCTGCTGCATCCCGGCGATCTTGAGCATCGCGGTGTCGTCGGTGACCGACGAGTTGACGTCGACCGAGTCGACGGTGACGCCGTGGATGCTGGTCAGCAGGTACACCAGGTCGGGCAGGTCCCACGAGGACGCGAAGGCGATGTCGTAGGTGTCGGTGTACCGGTTGCCGCCGGTGAAGCGGAACGGACCGGCGACGGTGTGCCCGCGGACGGTCCACGTCTGCGCCTCGGACCCGGCCTGGTAGGCGTCCAGCACGGACTGGTGGTTGGCGACCAGCTCGTAGAACGCCGTACCGGGGGCTGCGTCGGGCTGCTGCACCTGCGACGAGCCGGTACGGCTGCGCCTCGCCCCGCTCTTCGGCGTGTAGGTGACGGTCGACGTGATCGGGGTCGACCGCGGCACGGAGCCGAGAGGTCCGGAGATCCCGGTCATCCGGTCCTGGTCGATGGTGCCGAGGACGTCTCCGACGTTGGCGACCTTGAAGGACGAGCCCAGCGGGTCACCCTGGACGTACAAGGCGCTCGCTCCGGCCAGGCCGTACGTCGTCTTTCCGACGAAGTTCATCGGGTGACCGAAACCGACGACCCGGTCGTTGCAGACCGAGGTGATGGTTCCGAGGCCCGCCTGCACCACATCTCCGGTCGAGGCCGTGGCGACCAGGTTGCCACCGGCCACCATGTCGGCGACGGTGACGGTCCCGGTCTGGCCCGCGGCCGAGACGCCCTTCGTCAGGTAGCGGTGACCGTGACCACGCTTCCAGGCACGGTCCAGGACCCGTTGTGGAAGACCGGAGACCAGGTGGGGCGTCGACACCTCGGTGAACCCCTGGGAGGCCTGGCTGGTGGTGACCGAGGACGCCCGGGCGATGGCCCGAGCCGCCGAGATCGACACCTTCACCTTGGCCGGCACCGTGTCCTGCGCGGCGTGGGCGGCGTACGTCTGCATGTCCTCCCAGGGCGTGATGCCGGCGACCTGCGTGGCGCCGTACGACAGTGTGTAGGCGACCGCTCCGATGAGCTCACCGGTCCCCTGGTCGTAGACCGGGGATCCGGACATGCCCTCCCAGATCCCGTTCTGCTGGATCTCGGGGGACGAGAGCTTGGCCATCACCATGTCGACCCCGGGCTCGATGCCGTCCTGGAGGACACCGATGACGGAGCCGGTGAAGGCACTGGGGGTCGTGCCCTGGGTGACGGTCAGCCCGGTGACGGACTGGCCGGCCGTGAGGTTCGCGACCGGGTACGCCGTGTCGCAGGTGCCGTTGACTGCCGGGGACGGGGTGGCGAGTGCGGCCGTCCCCGCCAGGCAGAGGCCCGCTGTGACGGCGGCCGAGACCGCCATCCGGGTCCGCGTGCGTGTGTTCATGTACTTCCCTCTCCTGGACGCCTACCCCCGTTGGTCGGCGTGTTGCCGGAATGGACGCGCCCCCCTGGGGATTGGTTGCGCGCGGGCCGAAATGTCCACCTCGCGACGGACCTAGCATGGGCACGTGACAGACCTGGTGCGCCGGATCGGCCAGACCTCGCGGCTGCGGGTCGTGGAGTGGTCGCCGGGGGGCGCCCGCGAGCGTGAGGACCAGGTCGTGGCCGAGGAGCCACTCGAGATCCGCCTCGCCTGGCCGGGCGCCGAACCGCAACGCGCCTGGGTGACCATGCGGACGCCGGGCAACGACTTCGAGCTCGCGGCGGGCTGGGCGTTCCACGAGGGCCTGGTCGGCACCGGCGGTCTCGACGAGGTGGCCTACTGCACGGACGTGGACCTCACGCCCGAACAGGAGTTCAACGTCGTGACCCTGCGCACCACGCGGATGGTCGACCTCGGACACCGGCACGAGGCGATGTCCGCGGGGTCCTCGGCCTGCGGAGTCTGTGGGAAGGACAGCATCGAGGCGGCGCTGGAGACCGTGCGTGGCACGAGCTGGGACGGACCGCCGCCCCGGCCCGACGTCGTACGCCGGCTCCCGGCGCTGTTGCGCGAGAAGCAGTCGGTCTTCGCTCACACCGGCGGGGTCCATGCGGCGGGCCTGTTCTCTGCCGATGGTGACCGGCACGTCGTACGCGAGGACGTCGGGCGTCACAACGCCGTCGACAAGGTCTCCGGTGCACGGCTCCTCGCCGGCGAACCGGTCGCCGACGCCTATCTGGTGGTCAGTGGCAGAGCCGGGTTCGAGCTGGTGCAGAAGGCCGTCGCGGCCGGGGTGGGCTCCCTGGTGGCCGTAGGTGCACCTTCGTCCTTGGCCGTCCACCTGGCGCGGGAGGCGGGCCTCGGTCTGTTCGGGTTCACCCGCGAGGAGCGAACGATCCGGTACGCGTGAGCCCGCAGCAACACCCGCGGCCGTGTCGAAACCCACTCCGTTCGTTCGACGCAACAAGGACGACGAGCAGCGGAGGTCGCCATGAGGCGTCATGAGTTCCTTGATCCAGTCTGTTCGGTCGCCGACGAGGGGCGATGAGCAAGCTTCGGTGTCACATCTCGATCTCGTTGGACGGCTTCGTCGCCGGCCCGAACCAGAGTGCGGAGAACCCGCTCGGCGCGGGCGGCGAGCGACTGCATGAGTGGGTGGTGTCGCTGGCCCCCTGGCGCGAATCCCACGGCCACCGGAGCGGCGAGGTCAACGAGAGCGCCCGGATTGTCGAGGAGTCGCGTGCCAACATCGGAGCTGCGGTGATGGACCGGAACATGTTCGGCCCTGTCGGCGGAGGTCCCTGGGCCGACGAGCCGTGGACGGGCTGGTGGGGCGAGAACCCGCCGTACCACTACCCCGTGTTGGTCCTCACCCATCACGTGCGCGGCCCCGTGGAGATGGAGGGAGGGACCACCTTCCATTTCGTCACCGATGGAATCGAGTCCGCGCTCGACCAGGCAAGGAAGGCGGCCCACGGCCATGACGTCATGCTCTGGGGTGGGGCGCAGGTGGCCAACCAGGATCTCGCTGCGGGACTCCTGGACGAGCTCGAGCTCCCCGGTCGACCCTACGAGATCCCCGAGCGACATCGACGGGCCGTGCGCCTGATGACCCCGGCCGACACCTTCCCGTACTCCACCAGCCTCGACCCCGACCAGATCGACCACACCGAGCCCTACCAACACCGGCCCGACGGCCGACCAGCTCGGGCCGGCCAGTCACGGATCGGGAACTACGGGCCGATGACCACCCCCCACCACCGCCTGAAGACCTTCGGTCGATGGACGATCAAACAACCCTTCCCCGGCATCTACCTCTGGCGCGACCCCCACGGCGCCCTCTACCTCGTCGACCACACCGGCACCCGCCCACTACCCCGAGACGAACGTCGCGTGGGCCGCATGACGGCGTGGGTCCGCTCGAGTGTCGGCACTCGAACCTAGGTTCGGCCTGTGCGGATCCTCCATACCTCCGACTGGCACCTGGGACGCTCGTTCCATCGGGTCGGCATGCTCGAGCACCAGGCGGCCTTCGTCGACCACCTGCTCGAGGTCGTCAGCTCGGAGCGAGTGGATCTCGTCGTGGTCGCCGGTGACGTCTACGACCGCGCACTCCCCCACGTCGACGCCGTCCGCCTGGCCGACGAAACCCTGGCTCGACTGGCCTCGTCCCCTGCGCGCGTGGTGATCACCTCCGGCAACCACGACTCGGCGCAGCGCCTCGGCTTCGGCTCACGGCTGATCGACGCGGCCGGCATCCATCTGCGCACCGACGCATCGTCGGTCGGTACGCCGATCGTCCTGACAGACGAGCACGGTCCGGTGGCGGTGCACGGCATCCCCTACCTCGACCCGCAGGCGCTGCACGAACCGTGGCGGCTGTCCGCGCGCACCCACGAGGCGGCGCTCGGGGAGGCCATGCGGCGGATCCGTGCCGACCTCGAGGCCCGGCCCGTCCGCTCGGTGGTTCTGGCCCACGCGTTCGTCGCGGGTGGGCTGCCCAGCGACTCCGAGCGCGACATCAGCGTCGGAGGCATCTCGGTGGTCTCCAGCGCGATCTTCGACGGCATCTCCTACACAGCCCTGGGCCACCTGCACGGCCGGGCGACCCTCGACGAGACCCTGCGCTACAGCGGGTCTCCTCTGGCCTACTCCTTCTCGGAGGCCGGCCACACGAAGGGCAGCTGGCTGGTCGAGCTCGGGCCGGACGGTGGCACCGGGACGACGTTCGTGGAGGCCCCGGTGCCACGCCCCCTGAGCACGATCACCGGCAAGCTCGACGACCTGCTGGCGGACTCCCGGTACGACGACGCCCAGGATCACTGGATCCAGGCGACCCTCACCGACGTGGTCCGTCCGGACCGGCCGATGGAGCGGCTGCGGATGCGGTTCCCGCACACGCTCGTGCTGTCCTTCGCCCCTGCCGGCGAGCCCGCGCCCTCCGTGGTCGCCGAGGCACCTCGGGGACGCAGTGATCATCAGGTGACGAAGGACTTCGTGGCTGCGATGCGAGGTGCACCTGCTGACGAGGACGAGTCCGCCCTGCTCATGCAGGCCTGTGACGCCTGCGCGGAGGACCCCGACGCCGACCTCCTCGTCTCCGCCACCGGGAGCGGCTGATGCGGCTGCACCACCTGTCGGTGACGGCGTTCGGGCCGTTCGTCGAGACCGCCGATGTCGACTTCGACGCCCTCGCCGACGCCGGCCTCTTCCTGCTCTCCGGCGCCACCGGCGCCGGGAAGTCCAGCGTTCTCGATGCCGTCTGCTTCGCGCTGTACGCCGCGGTGCCCGGCGAGCGCCAGGGTGCGGGCCGCCTGCGGTCCGACCAGGCTCCGGCCGGGCTCGCGCCGGTCGTCACGCTCGAGGTCAGCCTCTCCGGCCGCCGGTTCCGGATCATCCGGTCGCCCGCGTGGGAGCGGCCCAAGAAGCGCGGTACCGGCACCACCCGCGAGCAGGCGCGGGTGACGGTCAGCGAGCGGCTCGGCAACGAGTGGACGCCGCTGACGAGCCGCCTCGACGAGGCGGGCGACCTCCTGTCGGGTCTGCTCGGGATGAACCTCGACCAGTTCTGCCAGGTCGCGATGCTTCCTCAGGGGCACTTCCAGGCGTTCCTACGTGCCGACTCCGCCCAGCGCCACCGGCTGCTCGCCCGGCTGTTCCGGACGGGACGGTTCGAGCAGATCGAGGCCTGGCTGCGCGACCACCGCCTCCAGCTTCGCCACGCCTCGGAGCGACACCGCGAGGCCGTCTCGAGACTCGTCAGTCGGGTGTCGGAGGCCGCGGCCTCCGAGGTGCCGGAGTCCCTCGCCGACGTTCCGAGCGCCGTCGACGACGGCAGTCTCATCTCGTGGGCGGTGGCCCTGCGCGACGGTGCCACCTGCCGGGCGGCCGAGGCTGCCGACGCGGTCGCCGTTCTCCTGGCCGCAGAAGAGGCCGCGCGGGAGACGCTGCGCGAAGGTCGCGAGCTCGCGACCGCCCGGGCCCGGATGGATGAGGCGGCAGCCATCGTCAAGCGGCTGGAGGCCCGCGTCGAGGAGCACGCCGCCAACGTCGACTCCCTCGACCGGGCACGACGGGCTGAGGGGCTGCGCCCTCTGCTGGGGCTCGTCGGGGACCGGAGGGCGGCGCTTGCCGAGGCTGAGGCGCGCGCCCAGGCCTCGGCGGCTCCCCTCGACGTCGAGGACGCCGGGTCGACGTGCTGGGCGGACGAGCGGCATGCCCTGGAGCAACAGCTCGCCGGGCTACGGGTCCTGCTCCCTGCCGAGCAGCGTCTGACCGAGCTCCAGGCGGAGCAGGCGCGGCGCGAGCAGACCCTCCGATCCCTCGCCGAGGCCGATCGGCTGGAGCAGGCGGAGGCAAGAGCGGCGACCGCGCGGGCCGAGCAGCTGACGGAGGCGCTCGCGGTCGCCGAGGCGGCTGCCGAAGCGCTGCCGGCCCTCGCGGCCCGGCTCAGCCAGCTGCGCTCGATCGTCGCGGCCCACGCCGACCTGGCCCGGCTCGAGGCCGACCACGCGCTGCTGGTGGTCGACCACTCCGCGGCGGCACACCGGGTGCTCGACGCGCGCGAACGGCTCCTG
>JAICSC010000191.1 GCA_025937085.1 Nocardioides sp. | reverse complement strand
GTGATGATGCCCGGGCAGTTCGGGCCGATCATCCGCGTCGACTTGCCGTCGAGGTAGGCCCACACCTCGGCGGTGTCCTGCACCGGCACGCCCTCGGTGATCACGACCAGGAGCCCGATGCCGGCGTCGATGGCCTCGATGCAGGCGTCCTTGGTGAACGCCGGGGGCACAAACACCACCGAGACGTCGGCGCCGGTCTCTGCCATCGCCTCCTTGACCGTGCCGAAGACCGGCAGCTCCTGACCGCCGAGCTCGACGCTCGTGCCCGCCTTGCGGGCGTTGACGCCGCCGACGATGTTCGAGCCGGCGTCGAGCATCAGCGTGGTGTGCTTGGAGCCCATCCCGCCGGTCATGCCCTGGACGATGATCCGGGAGTCCTTGTTGAGGAAGATCGACATCGGTTCAGTCCCTCACTTCGCAGCCAGCTCGGCGGCCTTGTCGGCCGCGCCGTCCATGGTGTCGACCTGGGTGACCAGCGGGTGGTCCAGCTCCTGGAGGATCGCCCGGCCCTTGTCCACGTTGTTGCCGTCGAGCCGGACCACCAGCGGCTTGGTCGCGTGGTCCCCGAGGATCTCCAGGGCACCCTTGATGCCGTTGGCCACCTCGTCGCAGGCGGTGATGCCGCCGAACACGTTGACGAACACCGCCTTCACCTGCTCGTCCCCCAGGATCACGTCGAGGCCGTCCGCCATCACCTGGGCGTTGGCGCCGCCGCCGATGTCGAGGAAGTTCGCCGGCTTCACCCCGGCGTGCTTCTCACCGGCGTACGCGACGACGTCCAGGGTGGACATGACCAGACCGGCGCCGTTGCCGATGATCCCGACCTCGCCGTCCAGCTTGACGTAGTTGAGGCGCTTCTCCTTCGCCTTGGCCTCGAGCGGGTCGGTCTCCTCCTTGATCTCGAACGCCGCGTGGTCCTGGTGCCGGAAGGCGGCGTTGTCGTCGAGGGTCACCTTGCCGTCGAGCGCCTCGAGGACGTCGCCTTCGAGCCGAGCCAGCGGGTTCACCTCGACCAGGGTGGCGTCCTCGTCCTCGAACACCTTCCACAAAGCCAGCACCATGGCTACCGCCTGGTCGGTGAGCTCGGCCGGGAAGCTCGCCGCGGCGACGATCGCGCGAGCCTTCTCCTCGTCCACGCCGGCCCCGGGGTCGACCGGGATCTGCTTGACGGCCTCGGGGTTGGTCTGGGCGACCTCCTCGATCTCGACGCCACCCTCGACGCTCGCGATGCAGAGGTACTGCCGGTTGGCGCGGTCGAGGAGGAACGAGAAGTAGTACTCCTCCTCCGGCGGAGTGGCGGGGGTGACCAGGACCCGGTTCACGCGAAGGCCCTTGATCTCCATCCCGAGGATGTTCGACGCGTGCTCGAAGGCCTCGTCCGGGGTCTTGGCCAGCTTGACGCCGCCGGCCTTGCCGCGGCCGCCGGCCTTCACCTGGGCCTTGACGACGCAGGGACCGATCTTCTCCGCGGCGTCCCTGGCCTCCTCGGGGGTGGTGACGACGACGCCGAGAGTGGTGCGTACGCCGTGCTTGGCGAAGAGCTCCTTCGCCTGGTACTCCATCAGATCCACGTTCCACCAACTCCTGTGAGACCGAGCAACGGCAGCCGAACCCGGGCCGCCGGGAAAACCCCTCGCACCCTAGCCCCGGGTTGGCGCGGCTCCGAAGTCGGGTGGCAACCCGGGTCAAGCACAACCCTCGCGGCTGCCCTACCGTCGGCGGCATGACCCGGCTCGTGTACTTCACCGCGTGCACCCTCGACGGTTTCATCGCCGACGAGCACGACTCCCTCGACTGGCTGTTCGAGGTGCCCCACGCCGAGGAAGACGGCTCGTGGGACCGGTTCATCGATGGCGTGGGGGTCCTGGTGATGGGCGCCACGACGTACCAGTGGACCCTGGACCGGTACTTCACCGACCATCCTGAGCGGTGGCAGGAATTCCACGGTGACCACCCGTGCTGGGTGTTCACCCACCGCGACCTGCCCGGCATCCCGGGTGTCGAGATCCACTTCGCATCCGGGGACGTCTGTTCGGCATACGAGGCGATCGCGACCGCCGCGGTCGAGAAGAACATCTGGCTCGTCGGCGGCGGCGACCTGGTCGGCCAGTTCGACGACGCGGGCCTGCTCGACGAGATCGAGGTGCACCTGACCCCGGTGACGCTCGGTGCGGGCCGGCCACTGCTTCCCCGCCGGATCACCTCCGAGCGGCTCAGTTTCCGCGAGGGCAGCGTCGTCGGCCAGCGGTGCAACCTGATCCTCGACGTCAACCGCCGCGACGTAGCTGCAGGTTAGACCGGCTCCGCGAAGGTCGCGGAGACCCAACCGGTGATCTCGCCGGTCGTGGCGCCGGGGGTGAAAACCTTGGCCACCCCGAGCTCCTCGAGCATCGGGATGTCCTCGTCGGGGATGATCCCGCCGCCGAACACCCGGATGTCGGTCGCGTCGCGCTCCTCCAGCAGCTCGATCAGCCGCCGGAACAGGGTCATGTGCGCACCCGACAGCACCGAGAGCCCGATCAGGTCGGCGTCCTCCTGGATCGCCGTCTCGACGATCTGCTCGGGGGTCTGGTGGAGGCCGGTGTAGATCACCTCATGACCGGCGTCCCGGAGCGCCCGGGCCACGATCTTGGCCCCACGGTCGTGCCCGTCGAGGCCGGGCTTGGCCACCACGATCCGGAGCCGGGAGGTCGAGGAGGCCATGCGCGCAGGGTAACCGAGTCGTTCACAATTGCCCGGTGGGGGGATTTCACCCGCCGTGACCGATCCGTTACTGTCGTGGCTCGCTGCCTTCGAATTTTCCCCGACTTTCTCTGGAGCCTGTTCATGGGTGACCACCGCGCCGGTTCCACCGGCCCGACGGCCACCACCGCTCCAGGCAAACGGATCGCACGTCACGCGGCCGAGCAGCCTCAGGCCCAGCCGTACGCCGGACGCCGCGTCGCGCGGGTGGCACAGGGCTCGCCGCCACCGGTCCCGACACCTGTGCCTACACCTCCTCGCGAGACGCTGACCTACGTCGGGCGGCGCGTCGCCGGGCGCAACCCGGCGCACATCCCGGTCACCGTCCCACCGCCACGGGCCGAAGAGCTCGACGACGTCTCCGCCCATCTGCTGGAGGCCCCGGCTCTGGTGGCTCCGCCGGTCCTGGTTCCGCCGGTCCTGGTTCCGCCGGTCCTGGCTCCACCGGTCCTGGCTCCACCGGTGCTGACCGGCCCGCTGACGCTGATCGAGGCGCCCGGCTCCGAGCTCGAGGTGCCGGTCACCGAACCGGAGCCCCAGCCCGAGCCCGACCCCGAACCGCACGTCGTCGCACCGAAGCGGAGGAACGGCGGTCAGCGGATCGCCAGCCGGCGTACCCGGGTCCCCAGCCTGCCGCTGCTCGCCGGGGTCGCGGTGCTCGCGATCTCCGCCGGCGGCGCCCTGCAGGCGATGCAGCCGGGCCTCGCCGGCGCGGACGCGGCCGGTCGCATCTCCCCGGCCGGAGCTCTGTCCGGCAGCAGCGCGGTCGGCTCGGCCAACCTGCTCGGCGGCCGCGGAACGGTGGTCAGCCGGAACTCCGACCGGCAGACGCTCGCCGCCTCGAGCGGCAATCTCAGAGCGGCCGCCGATGCTCAGGCCGAGCAGCGCGACGCCGTGCTCTCAGCGCTCGCCGGCCAGGCCGAGAAGCAGGCCGCCAGGATCAAGCTCCACCAGTGGGTGCTCCCCGTGACGCCGGGCGTCTACCACCTCACCGCCCGCTTCGGCGACTACAGCTCGCTGTGGTCGCACTTCCACACCGGCCTGGACTTCGCGGCTCCGACCGGTACGCCGATCATGGCCGTCGCGGGCGGCACCATCACCGAGGTCGGCTACTCCGGCGCCTACGGCAACCGCACCATCGAGCGACTCGCCGACGGCACCGAGCTGTGGTACTGCCACCAGAACGAGTTCGGCACCTCCGTGGGCGCGACGGTGAAGCCCGGCCAGGTGATCGGGTACATCGGCTCCACTGGCAACGTCACCGGCCCCCACCTGCACCTCGAGGTGCACCCCGGCGGCGGCGACCCGGTCGACCCCTACACCGCGCTGGTCGTCCACGGCCTGCAGCCCTGACCCCGGGTGACCCAGGCGCGGGCAGGACGACCCCGGCCGCCAGCCCGGCGACCAGGAAGAGAAGCCCGCAGACCGAGAACACCGTGTCGATCGGCCGCAGCCGCAGGGAGCCCACCGAGACGTCGAAGCCCCGTAGCAGGTCACTGACCAGCCAGCCCGACACGAGCGCGGAGAACATCGACGCCAACTGCTGGATCGGGTTGACCACAGAGATCACTCGCCCCAGCAGCGCGCGCGGTACCTCGCGGTAGAGGATCGGGCTGATGGCGGTGTTCACCCAACCATTGGCCAGTCCGGCCAGGGCGAGCAGCACCACCGCCGGCCAGAGTGACCGCGCACGCGAGTAGGCCACCAGGAGCAGGCCGGCGGCGAGCATCGCGCCCACGAAGACCCGCACGTCGGCGTACCGGGCACACAGCCAGCCCGCGGTCAGCGCCCCCCAAAGGGCACCGACCCCCTCGGCCATCCCGAGCGCGCCGTACCAGTGCGCCGAGACGTGCAGGTTCGCGGTGACGAAGAAGACGTCGAGGGTGTTGATCGCTCCGGTGCCGAGGGTGGCGACGACCACCGCGACGGTGAGCGCGAAGATCACGCGGTTGCCCGCCAGGAACCGCAGGCCGGCGACCAGCTGGAACCCCAGCCCGCCGGGTCCGGCGTCGGTGCCCCCCTCCGCTTCGGCTGGGTCGACCCGGATGAGACGGATCGTGGCGAACGAGACGAGGAAGGTCGCGGCGTCGACCCACAACGCCCACTGTGCGCCGACGGTGAACAGCAATGGCGCAGCGAGGGGTGGCCCGGCAATGGCGGCCGTGGTAGCGGAGGCCTGGAGCATGCCGGTGGCCCTGGCCCGGTCGGCGTCGTCGTGCACGACATCGGCGATCAGGGTGAAGTAGGCGGGCCGGAAGAACTGGCTGGATGCCGTGGCGAGGAGCACCACGGCGTACGCCAGAGCGAGCGAGACCTGGACGGGTAGTACGCCGGGGTGCATCGCCACCACGACGGCCAGCACCGCGACCAAGGGGGCACGGATGAGGTCGTTGACGAGCATGGTGCGGCGCTTGTTCCACCGGTCCACCAGGACGCCCGCCATCGGGGCGACCAGGATCGTGCCCACGGCCACGCACACCAACACCCCGGAGACCGCGGCCGGCGCGTAGGAACTGCCTCGTAGGAGCACGGTGCCGATCCACAGCACCACGGTGGTGTCGAACAGGACGTTCCCCAGCGCCGAGAACGACTCGCCGACCAGGAGCCGACTGAAGTCGGCGTTGATCAGCACCGGTCGGTTCACTCCACATCCCGAAGCATATGCTTCACGATATGCGAAGGTAATGCTTCACGATCCGGGCCGTCAACCGTACCCTGAGTGCGTGGCACGCCGTCGATCGATCGACCTCACCGACCCACGGGCCCTGCGGGCGTACGCGCACCCCGCCCGGCAGGCGATCATGGAGGAGCTGCTGCACGGCCGGGTGATGACGGCCACGGAGGCCGGCCGGCTCGTCGGGCTCTCCGCGTCGGCGGCGAGCCATCACCTGCGTGCGCTGGAGAGGTGGGGACTGGCCCGACGAGCGAAGGGCTCCCGGGACGGACGCGAGCGCCCGTGGCGCAGCACCGGCGACCGGGTGAACCTCAACCCGAGCGGTCGGGCCCGCAACATTCCGGCGCTGACACCACTGGTCACCCAGTCGCTTGCCCGCTTGAACAACGAGGTCTCCGCCTACCTGGAAGGCATGGAGGACGAGCCATGGCAGGACGTCTACGCGGGGCTCAGTCGCGCCGAGCTGTGGCTCACCGAGGAGGAGACCCGCAGCCTCGGGAAGGCCATCGAGGCCGCAGTGGCGCCGTACCGGCAACGGCACACGGCCAAGCACCCGAGCGGGGCCCGGCGCACCGCCATCACCCTGTCGATCACCCCGCTTTCACCCCCGCCCGCCGAGTGACCCTCCCGGAGTTGACCGCGACGGCTACAGCTTCTCCACCGGTGCGTACCTCAGCAGCAGGCGCTTGACCCCTTCCGAACCGAAGTCGATCGACGCCACCGACTTCTCGGCGACACCCTCGACGGCGACCACGGTCCCCATCCCGAACGTGTCGTGGGCGACCCGGTCTCCTGGTGCGAGCGACGGCACCTCACGGGCCGGCTTGGACTTCGCAGCGGCATCAGCCCGGGCCGCGGCGGCGCTGAAGTTGCGGCGACCGGCGGCGGTCGGCTGACCCAGTCCGGTGGTGCGGGAGAGGTCGGGCCGCTGCCAGTGGACCTGGTCGGCCTCGGTACGCCGCCAGTCGACGAGGTCGTCGGGCACCTCGCCGAGGAAACGTGACGCCGGGTTGTGCGCGGGCGCTCCCCATGCGGACCGCACCAGAGCACGGGACAGGTAGAGGCGTTCTCGGGCGCGGGTGACCCCGACGTACGCGAGCCGGCGCTCCTCCTCGAGCTCAGCGCCGTCGTCCAGGCTGCGTGAGTGTGGGAAGACGCCGTCCTCGAGACCGGTCAGGAAGACCGTCGGGAACTCCAGCCCCTTGGCGGTGTGGAGTGTCATCAGGGTCACCATCCCGCCGTCGTCGGGACTGTCGGGATCGGGAGCGTCGGGGATCTGGTCGGTGTCGGCGACGAGCGCGACCCGTTCCAGGAAGTCGGCCAGCCCGGGCGCGACGACCCCGGCGTCGACGTCGGTCGGATCGGCGGACGGTCCGGCCTGCGGGTCGTCGGAGAACTCGCGCGCGACGGCGACGAGCTCGGCGAG
>JAICSC010000067.1 GCA_025937085.1 Nocardioides sp. | reverse complement strand
GGGCGCCAGCGACGGGCCGCAAACGGTCATGGTCCTCCCGCTCATGAGGGTGAGGTTCGGCAGGCGCCATCAGCCGGCGGAAGGACGCGGCTCGAGCCGGGCGGCCGCGGCAGCAACCGCGGAACACCGACCGCGCTTAGCGCTAGGATCGCCGCGCCCGGCGCATACAGCGGGGAGGCAAACGGCCAACTGGCACGGCGTGCTCCGAGGAGAGCCACCGCCTGCCTTCTATGGCTCGACGAAGCGGGCCGACTCGACCATGTCGGTCATCTCGCTCATCTGTGCGCGAGTGACGCCGGGAAAGGCGACCCAGGCCAGGACTAGGCGCTCGCCGTCGACGTCGAGGATCCAGATGGCCGCCCGCTCGCGCGCCGTCTCGAGGTACCAGGCACCGGGTCCGGTGTCGAAGATGTCGAAGGCCTGCGCCTCGCACATCGCGACGTCGATGCCTTTCCCCACCCGGTAGGTCAAGTAGAGACCGTGGTGTCCGTCGAGGGCGGTCGGCACGGGATCCGAGGTCACGGCGCCCTTCTGGGCGGCAAGCGCCTCGGCCAGGTCCTGCACCGACGGCCCGGGGTCGATCATGGTGTCGAACTTGCTGTGCTCCTCGGTGCCGCAGGGGTCTTGGGGGACGCGCTGTGCTGTCTGGAAGCCCATGGCGTGGAAGGGTTGATCGGTGACGAACGTCCAGCCGCCGATGTTCTTGTAGCCCTGGGGAGCCTGGACCACGACCACGTGGTCGGAGACGCCGTTGGGCGTGAGCCCGTAGGCGCCGGGGGCGAGCGGAACGCCCTCGGGCTCGTCCGAGAGGAGCCGCCAGGGCGGCCCGACGTCCGTGGTGCCGTCCGTTGTGCCGGACGAGGGTGTGGGGGACGAGGGTGTGCTGGACAACTCCGGCGGAGCCGCCATTGAGGTGTCGTCGCTGCAGGCGGTGAGGAGCAGGGACGCTGCCGCCAGGAGCGGCAGGATGCCTCGCGTCGAGTGCCTGGTCATGACGGCCTCCGCGGTTGGGGGGTGGGTGATCTCTCCATTTGTGCTGCCGGCTGGTTCCAGTCCGGCTCCGGAGCGGTATCGGCCGGGTCACGGGCCCGTTGTCGGGCGCCGCACCGGGCGTGGGTATTGCCGTGCTCGGCCCCTCAGGTCGACGGTCAGACCCACGGCCTCAGCCCTTGGGGCCGTCGCCAACCCCCCCACCCAGGCCGGGAGTCGTCCCACCGGCAGGTCATGCCGTCGTCCATGTCGCGCCCGGACGAAACACAACTCGCCGATTGAGCAGGGGTGCGAGCCCGGCAGTCACGGTTAGTGGATGACGACGCGGTTGTCGATGAAGTTGTAGAGCTGGAAGGGGTCGCCGTTCTCATCGGTGACCACCTCGCCCGGGCGGGCACAGGCCCAGCCGTCGTTGTTGCCCTGCTCGTCAACGGCGTTGTCGACGTGGTACGGCTCGGTGCTCACGTCCCACAGCAGGAAGCCGCTGTTCCCCGGAGGGCAGCCAGTGCCGGCTGATTCAGAGGCCTGCGCCGGTGTTGCGAGGCAGAGGAGGGCCGCGGCGGCCAGGCCGGTGATCATCTTGTTCATCTCAGCTCCTGAATCTCGATTGGTGGCTCAAGTGGTGGCTCAAGGCTCACGCTGCGGAGCAGCAGGCCGTCGAACGCTCCCGTGGTACTGCCGGCTGGTTCCGGCCCGGCTCCGGAGCGGTATCGGCCGGGTAACGGTCCGTTGACGGGCGCCGTCGGTGGGTCGACATTCGGGGCATGGGTATCGCCGTGCTCGGCCCCCTGCAGGTGGACGGCCAGGCCAACGGCTTGAGTCCCCGGGACCGGGTCGTGCTGTCGGCGCTGGTCGCGCGGGCCGGTGAGCCCGTCACTACCGAGGCCCTGGCCGACGCGCTTTGGGGTGAGGAGCTGCCGCCCACGTGGTCGAAAGTGCTGCAGGGCTGCGTCGTGCGGCTTCGCAAGCAGTTGGGCGGCGGCGCGATAGTGTCCGCGGCCCACGGCTACCGCCTCGCGCTGACGGACGAGGAGCTGGACCACAAGGTGTTCGAGCGGCTTCTCACACGCGCGCGGGAGGCGCTGGCCGCGGACGACCCGGCGCGGGCGTCGTATCTGGCCCAGGACGCACTGCAGCTGTGGCGGGGCCAGGCGTTGCCCGACCTGCAGGAGTGGGAGCCGGGGCGGGTGGAGACCGTCCGGCTCGAGGGCCTTCGGATGGACGCTGAGGAGCTCCTGGTCGAGGCGGAGACCGCCGCTGGCCGGGCGCGGGACGTGCTCGAGCGCGCGAGGGCGCTGGTGGCGCAGGCACCGTTCCGAGAAGCGCGGTGGGCGCTGCTGGCCCGGGCCCTGCACCAGGCCGGCCGGCAACCCGAGGCGCTCGCTGCAATCAAGCGAGCGCGGGCGATGTTGGCCGAGGAGTTCGGGCTCGACCCGGGCCGCGAGCTGGTCGAGCTCGAGGCGCTGCTGCTGCGGCAGGACCCGTCGCTGTCACCCGCCACGTCGAGAGAGATCAGCGCCACCTGTCCGTACCGGGGTCTGCTGCCCTATGACGCCGCCGACGCGGACACGTACTTCGGCCGCGAGGACGACATCGCCGCCTGCCAACGACGACTCCGCGACACCGGCGTGCTCACGGTGATTGGTCCCTCCGGGGTGGGCAAGTCCTCCCTGGTTCGGGCCGGGGTAGTGGCCTCGCTCATCCGGAGCGGGACCCCGGTGCTCGTCACGAGCCCCGGGATGCACCCGATGGACTCGATCGTCGGGTTGAAGCCGCGCGGGCGGCAGACCCTGGTGGTGGACCAGGCCGAGGAGGCGGTCACCCTCTGCACCGGCCTGGCCGAGCGATCACGGTACTTCGCGGCCCTCGCGCTGCACGTCGGCGCCGGTGGTGCGCTGGTGCTCGCGCTGCGGGCCGACCACCTGGGCGATCTCGCGCCGTACCCGGAGATCGCCAGGGTCCTGGAGGACGGCCTGTATCTGCTCGGCCCGATGAGCGAGCCCGGGCTGCGCAGCGCGATCGAGGGTCCGGCCCGCCGCGCCGGGCTCCGGCTCGAACCCGGATTGGTCGACCTGCTCGTCCGCGAGGTCGAGGGCGAGCCGGCCGCGCTGCCGCTGCTCTCCCACGTGCTCCGGGAGACCTGGGAACGCCGCGAAGGGCCAACGTTGACCGTCGCGGGATACCGGGCCACCGGCGGGATCCGGCAGGCCGTCTCCCGGTCCGCCGAGTCCCTGTACGACGCCATGGACGCCACCCAGCGCGCCCACCTGCGCAGCCTGCTACTTCGGCTGGTGATGCCCACCGAGGACGGCGACCCGGTCCGAGCCCGGGTACCGAGGGCCAAGGTCGCAGTCGACGTCGCGCACGCGCGGCTGCTCGAGCAGCTGGTGGAGGCCAGACTGGTCAGCGTCGACGGAGACACCCTCCAGATCGCCCACGAGGCCCTCGTGCGGGTCTGGCCGCGTCTGCGCGGCTGGCTCGACGACGACCTCGACGGACAGCGTCTGTTCCGTCACCTGGCCGGCGCCGCCGACGCCTGGCAGGCCATGGGTCGCCCGGACAGCGAGCTATACCGCGGCACCCGGCTCACCCGCAGCCTGGAATGGCGTGACCGGTCTGCGCCGGACCTGACCGACAGCGAGACCGCCTTCCTGGACGCCTCCGTAGAGCTCGCGACGGCCGAGCAACAGGCCGCTGAGACCCAGATCGCCCGAGAGCGCAGGTCGCGACGTCGCCTGCGTGGTGCCCTGGCCGGAGTGGGCGTACTCCTGGTGCTGGCGCTGGTTGCCGGCGTCCTGGCGATCCGTGCCGCCAACGAGGCCGAGCGCGACCGGGAGCGTCATGAGGCCGCGGCACTGCTGGCCGAGGCGCGGCGCGCCGGCGCCCAGGCCGCGGCGCAGGAGAACATCGCCACCGGGTTGCTGCTCGCCGTCGAGGCGCTGAACGTCGACAGCTCACCGCAAGCCTGGGACAACCTTGCCGCCGCGCTGACCCGGGCCGGGCCACTCCTCCGCGTCGGCAACGTCGGCGGAACCACGGTCTCCATGTCCCTCAGCCCGGACGGCGAACTGGTGGCCGTCGGCATGCCCACTCATCAGACCCGGCTGTTCGACACCCGGACGTTCGAGCGGCTCCCGTTCGAGGACGAGACCCCACCCGCGAGCATCGTCGGGTTCTCTCCCGACGGCAGGCAGCTCGCCGTGGCGGTAAACCAATGGACCCCGGACCGGCAGGCGCCACCGCGCATCGACAGGCAACCACTCCGGCTGTACGACATGCCCAGCGGACGGCTGTCCGACGTGCAGCTGGGCGGCTTCCGGATGGGAGACTCGATCAATTACGCCCTCGACTTCAGCGACGACGGCATGCGGATCGCCACCGTGGTCCAGCACTACGACCGCCACACCGGCGAGTTCACGAAGCTCGGCGCCGGCACGGTGTGGGACCTCGTCCATCGCGCAGGCCCGATCTTCCGCGCACCGATGCCGGAGTCCGGCGAGGTCGCCCTCAGCCGGGACGGCACCCGCCTCTACGCCGCGGCGAAGGGCCCCCGACCGGTTCGGGTGTACGACGTGGACTCCGGCCGTCTGCTCGCGGCCGCCCGGAACCGGTTCGTGGCTGAACGAGGTGGCGGCCTCGAACTCAGCCCCGACGGGTCGACGATCGCCGTCATCGCGGGGGACCGAGTCCTTCGGTTCGATGCTGACACCCTGCGCCCTACCGGCTCGACGATCCGCGGACCCGGACTGGCGTCCGCGGTCTACTCGCACGACGGCAGGTTCCTGGCCTCTGTCACCGGTGACAGCGCGATCGTCTTGGACGCCGGCACCGGCAGGCTCCTGCACCGCTTCGCCCCGCACAACGGTGACCTGTTCACCGCGCAGTGGTCCGCCGACGACCGCGCCCTGTACACCACCTCCGGGGTCGACGTGGCCGAGGACGACCTCCTGATGGCCTGGCGCGTCGACAACGTTCCTGGCCTGCTGACCCTGGGCGAGGACACCGGGCCGCCTCCGGGGACCGGCTACGACTTCTCAGCCCCTGCGCCGGGAGGACGCACCCTCGCCAGGATGCAGGCACACCGGCTGCGGTTCGTCAACAGGCGGACCGGCCGCCAGACGCCCCGGTCCACCGAGCTTCCCGATCTCTGGGGCGCGAGGTGGTCCCCCGACTCACGCAGGTTCCTCACCTGGAGCTCCGACACGATCAGGGTGTGGGATGCGGAGTCGGGCCGGCAACTGGCGCGCCGGCCGCACTACACCGACCTGCTGCCGGTCGCATTCAGTCCCGACGGAACCAGGATCTACCTCCCCGACGGCTCCGGCCGGCTCGAGACCCTAGATACCGACACACTGCGGCCGGTGCACCCCGCCGTCGCGCTAGGCTCCGGGGTCCGCAGCCTGCTGGCCAACCCCAGCGACGGGACCGTGCTGGCGCTGAGGACCGATGGGTCGGTGGTCCGCATGGAGCCCTCGACGGGTGAGGTCCTCACCGAGGCACCGCCAGGAACCCTCACCGCGCAGGCGCAGACCTGGCTGTCCTCACCGGACGGCTCCGTGGTGGCCACGGCCGACCTGACCGGCGGCATGCGGCTCATGGACGCCACATCGCTGACCTGGGTGGGCCCGGACTCCGGCGCCCCCTGGGGAGATGACCGGGACTACGCACCCGACGGAACCCAGATCGCCGCGGTCAACGGGGACCGGATCTCGCTCTGGGACGGCGACACCGGAGCCTACGCAGCCAGCCTCCCGCTTCCCGCCAACGCCGGACCCGTCTCCATCGCCTATCTCGCGGACAGCTCCGGCCTCGTCATCGGTGCCGCGGACGGCCGGACCTGGACCGCGGACACCCGCACGGACACCTGGACAGAACGCGCGTGCGCCATCGCCGGCCGCAACCTCACCCGGGGCGAGTGGACCCGGTTCTTCCCCAGCAGGCCCTACGCCACGACCTGCCCGAGGTGGCCCGCCGGCGGCTGAGCCGCCACAGTCACCCCGCTCCGGCAACCAAGCTTGTGCGCTTCGGCGCCCCCGGCAGATCCGACACCCGGCCGATACCGGTCCGGCGCCGTGGCGATACCACAGGCCCGCAACGTCGGACCGACAAGACAAAGGTCGATGCCCGGTCGCCGGGCCGACTGCCCCCACCCTCTGATTGGAGTCCAACGATGCACCTTCGACGTGTACTGGCTCTGACGAGCCTGGCCGCCCTGGCCCTCACTTCGACAACGGCACCGACCGTGGCATCTTCCTCGGGCCGCCACCCCACCGGCCAGCTCGAGGGCATGGCCGCGACAACCACGCTCCTGGACTGGCAGCTGACCGCGATCGAGACGATCTACGTCGACGGCCGCATCGTGTTGCCACCTGTCCCCGATCCGCCGCCGGCCGCAGCGCCGGTCCCGATTCCGGTGGGCACGCTGTTCCTCGGCTACACCGCGCTGGCTGTGAACGACGCCATTCAACGAGCGGACCGCCGAGGCGGCGCTTCCACCTCCGCGGCCATCGCAACTGCCGCACACGACGTACTGGCGAACTATCTGCCGAACACCCAGGCCAAGCTGGACGACGCGCTTCGGGCCACCCTGGACGGGATCCCCGACTCGCCCGCCGAACGCCGGGGCGTCCGCATCGGTCGTCGCGCTGCGGGCGAGCTCATCGCCAGCCGCGCCGACGACGGCTTCGGTGACCCCCAGTACGTCTACGCGTTGGACGCGACCCAGCCAGGCATCTCCAAGCCGGTGGCGGCGCCTCCGGCAGGAGGCATGCTCGCGCCGTGGCTTGGTCACGTCGACCCGCTCGTCCTTCCCCACCATGTCCAAGTTGACGGCCCCCCCGCGCTGACCAGCGACGAGTGGGTCCAGGACTTCAACGAGGTGAAGTCGGTCGGGTCGCTCACGGCCGCGGGTCCGGACGTCGCGCAGCACCGGGCGATCGCCGACTTCTTCTACGCCAACTCAGTAGTGGCCCTCGAGCGGTCGCTCGTGGCCTACCTGCGCCTCCACCCCACGCCCGTGGAGCGCACCGCCCGCATGTTCGCCGTCATGAACGCGGGAATGGCCGACGCAGTCAGGAACGTGTGGAGGCTCAAGCTCGAAGTCGGATTCTGGCGGCCGGCCGAGGCCATCGTGCGTGCGGGTGAGGACGGCCGCGACGAGACCGTCGCCGACGCGACGTGGACGCCATATCGGGCCACCCCGCCCTATAGCGAGTACGCCAGCGGCCACGCCGCAATCACCGGCACCTTCGCCGAGACCGCCCGGATATACCTCGGCGACCACGTGCCACTCCACCTGGTCTCCGTGCCCGTCGCCCCGCCCGGAGTGACACCCCCCGACCGCGACTACACCACGCTATCGGCCCTGGAACACGACGCGTTCATGGCCCGCATCTGGGCCGGCATCCACTTCCGCGACGCCATGGACGACGGCTACTACATCGCCCACCGGACCGTCCAGCGGGTGCAGCGCATCCTGGACTGCTCCTAAAAGCAACACAAAGTCGAGGCGGCCCGCGGCGACACTCGCCACAGGCCGCCACGGGATCCAGTGCGCCATCGGCCGACCCGCGGTTGTCGAGTCCCTGCCGCAAACCCGCCTGCACGTAGACGGAGGCATCCCCCTACGTGACCCCTCTCTCGATCGAACCCCGCCCGCTGGCCACTCGGTCGACTTCGAGGGCGCGAGGCCGCGTCAATCTGGGCCATGGCCGGACGACCGGTCACGACTCGAGCTTGTGCACACCGACAGGTGGGGAGGCGCTGGGGCAGGCCTGAGGGCTGCTCGGCTTCTCCCGGCGGGTGAGCTTTGTGAGCGGGGGACTGGCCTTGCTGTCCCGAGACGCGAGGTGAGTTCGATCTCTCGTACGACTACAGGTCGTAGTAGAGCTCGAACAAACAAGCCGCACTTTGAAGACTGCCGACCATCGATGGCCGTCGCCGAAAAGTGGGTCTGACCTGCGCGAACGTGCTTCTAGATCTGCTGGCAGTCGTTGGCCGCGAACGACAGAAGACGAGAATCTTGCGGACCATTTGCGGACTGGGGTCGACGGAGGTGGGCTGGCTGACGATGCCGTGGGCGGCCGGGGGACCTGGGCCGGTCCGACCGGGTAGGTGATGTGGGGCAGTCGGAGTTCGAGGCTGCAGACGGCGGGCTTCCTCGTTGGAGGTCTTTACTCGGATTTGGTTGCGCGCGTCATCGATTGTGTGGGATGTTCCGGCCCGGCGCGTCAGGGAGGCGCGGATTTCGGGTTCGGGAGTTGCCTGGTGCGTGTGCGGGTGGCCGCTGTGGTGGCGGTGGTTTCCTCTGTTGCTGTCTTGATCTCGGGGCTGTGGATGCCGGCCCTGGCTGTGCCCGCGCCTCGTGCGACGGCTTCGGTGGTCGGGAGCGCTTCGGCCGGCACCGGGAGTGGTGAGGATGACGCCGGCTCAGCCGGTGATGGGTCTGCTGCTGATGCGGCGGGGGATGTGCCGGCGTTGCGGACTCGGTTTTCGCGTTCGTTTGTGACCGCGGAGGGTGGGATTGAGCAGGAGATCTCCGAGCAACCGGTCAACTTCAAGAATGTGGACGGCTCGTGGGAGCCGATCGACTCCTCGCTTGTTCCGACGAACCGGGCGGGGTATGCGGTGGAGAATGCCGCGAACGACTTCGATGTGTTCATTCCCTCCGATGTGGACTCCAAACCGGTTCGTGTCTCTGACGACTCGGGCTGGATCACGTTCAACCCGACGGCCGCGACCGGGGCACCCGACCTGGCCGACACGTCGGCGTCCTTTGACGCGACCGACAGCAGTACGGGCTTTGACTATCAGGTCGTGCCCACGGGTGTGAAGGAGAGCATCCGGCTTGCTTCTGCGCCGGCTTCGCCGCCGACGTATCACTACTCGTTGCAGGTGGCGCCGGGGCTGACTCCTCGCCTC
The DNA here is from genome assembly GCA_025937085.1 of Nocardioides sp. GTDB lineage: Bacteria > Actinomycetota > Actinomycetes > Propionibacteriales > Nocardioidaceae > Nocardioides. The sequence continues at coordinate 3,909 of JAICSC010000067.1, read as the reverse complement.
GACGGTGCGGGGGATGTGGTGGTGACCACTCCCGACGGCGTGGTCGCTTATACGATTCCCGCTCCGTTCATGGAGGACTCCAGCGCACCTGAAGCGACCTCTTCTTCGATCGCCACCCAGCTGACCGATGCCGGTTCTGGTTGGGACCTGGCGGTGACGCCGGACTACGCCTGGTTGACCGACCCGTCGCGGGTGTATCCGGTGGACATCGACCCGACGGTGACACCGACCACCGCCGATTCGGGATCGCGGGACTGTTGGATCGGCAACGCGGACTCGTCGGCCTCGCACTGCACCGCAGACGACGGGGCGTCGTATGTGTGGGCCGGCACCGATGACAACACCGCCAGCACCAAGGTTCGCCGGTCGCTGTTGAAGTTCAACCTGTCCTCGGTGCCCGACGGGGTGGACATCACTGACGCGTCTCTGCAGCTGTACCTGGACGCTACGAGGACCCGCGGGTCGACCGCCCCGGTCGACTATGTCGCCCGGAGGTTGACGATGGGGTGGAGCAACAACGCCACCTGGGTCAAGAACTCCGCTGGTTCGCAGCCCACGGACTTGTGGTCCACTCCGGGGGCCGGAGACGACACCGACATCAAGATCGGGACCACCGCGCTCGGCGGTGGCAGCACCGGCTGGAAGAGTTGGGACTTGTCCTTGGCCACGGTCCGCGGCTGGTACGACGGTTCGATCCCAAACGACGGGCTGTTGTTGAAGCAGGACGGTGGGGAGAACGCCAACAACGAGATCGCCTTCAAGTCCGGCGACTCGGGCTCCGGCAAGTATCCCAAGTTGGTCATCACCTACAACACCCCGCCGACCCGCCCAGGGTCTCTGGGTGTCTCGCCGTGTATCGACGACTGCGCACCGGCGTCGACCAGCACCCTGACCCCTACTCTGTCGGCCACCTCGGCCGATCCCGACGGCGGCAGTTTGACCTACACGTTCCACCTCACGACCTCGTCCGGAGGTGCGGTCGCGACCGGGACCGATACCGCGGCCGCCGGTTCGCCGGCGGCGTGGACGGTGCCGGCCGGGAAGCTGGACGACGACTCGAGTTATCAGTTCACGGTGTCGGTCACCGACGGCACCGACTCCGCGGGCCCCTCCGGCGCGTTTTCGTTCGCCACTAACACCGACAAGCCACCGGCGGTCCCGACCGGCTTCACCGAGACTCCGTGCAAGCCCGCCCTGTGCGCGGACAAGATTCCAGCGGGGACACCGCCCAAAGTCTTGTCGGTCTCCCCGGTCTTGTCGGCCAAGCTGAGCGATCCCGATACGCCGCTGGGATCTCTGTATGGCGACTTCCAGGTCCGCCCGGTCGGCACCACCAGCAACCTCGCGGTCGGCTCGGCCCAGCCCGACCCCGACACGGGCATCTCGTCGTTCACGGTGCCCGCCGGCGTGTTGTCCGACGGTGGTCACTACGAGTTCCGGGTCGGCGACCGCGACGCAGCCTCAACTACCTGGAGCGACTGGGTTGCCTTCGACGTGGCCGTCGACAAGATCGCCACCGTCCCTGTGGTGAGCATGTCCCCGTGCCTGAGCACGTGCGGCAGCTGGGTGACCGACACCACGGCACCGAACTTCACCGCGTCGTCCACCGACGCAGACGACAGCACGATCACCTACCACTTCGAGATCCAGAAGACGGATGGCACCGCGGTCACATCGGGGAAGGTCGCCGACGCGGCACAGGGACAGGCGGCGGTCTGGAAGACACCCGTCGGCGATCTCAGCGCCGGCAACTACCAGATCCGCGTGGGCGCCGCCGACGACGTCCAAGAAGGGGCCGACGCCATCTCATGGACGGGTTTCGTCCCGTTCGCTGTGCAGAACCCTGTGACCACGCCGACAAAGATGACGTCGTGTCCGGCGATCACCACGCACGTGACCTGGACCCGGGAGGGCTCGCCGTACGTCCTCTACTGCAACCAGGTGGTCAAGAGTGGCGGCGAGCTCGACCTGCAGCCAGGAACCGTGGTGAAGATGGCCGGCGGCAAGATCGACGTGCAGGACGGACGGCTCGACGCCCACGGCTCGGCCGACTACCCGATCATCTTCACCTCCTACGCGGACGACTCGCAGATGGGAGACACCAACGGAGACGGCACAGCGACGAGTCCGGCTCCCGGCCAGTACTCGATGGCGATCGAGATCGGTGACATCGCAACCAAGGAGGTCGCCTCTGACACTCCCACGTCGACCATCAGCAACGTCTCCTTCATCTACGGCGGTCGCAACGACGGCAGTGTCGCGAGTCGCTGCTACGACTCCACGCCCACGGTGGCGGTCGACAGGTGGGGGCGAGCAATCCTCCGCCACGATGACTTCGCAAAGTTGGATTGCAATGGCGTGCAGTTCGCGCGCCAGACCGACGGCATCGGATCGGCCGTTCTCACCAACAGCTACTTCGAGCAGAGCGTCGCGGGATACGCAATGACACAGACTGCTGGCGGGGTTGTGAAGAACAACGTCTTCGCAGGCGCAGTCGACATCAATCTGCTCACTACGACCGACCCTTCCGCCTATCAGATGTCCATCAGTGGGAATTACTTCGCAGGGGCCGTCGGTGGAAGTCTCACCCCCAGTGGCGTCGCTTCGGACGCCCTCAACTTCCACGACAACTCGTTAGTGCTCGATGGCACCGGACCCACTGAACCGTTCGGCATCAGCAACATGGACCTGCGCGAGAACTGGTGGGGCTATGTCCCTCTGCCGCTGCACGACCACCCCATCGTCTACGACGGCCACGATTACACCTGCGAACCGAGGACCTACCTGACCAACGTGCCGGCCTACTCCTTCTGGGAGGTGCCGCTGTGTGCTCAGGGCGAGGACCCGGTGCGGATGGTTCCCAACCAGACCTTCGTGAACCAGATCATGCCCGCCCTGGCCTCGCCGCCGTCGTTCCCCGACGCCGGGCTCCAGGCGGCGCCCGCGACCCTGGGAGAGATCGACCCAGGCGGCCTATACGGCACCGGTTCGGAGTTCGCCCATCGCGGCTCGGGCGACCAGGACGACCCGGTCAACAGTTTGGACGGCTCCTACACCGAGACCGACGGGGACGCGAAGGTTGCCAACGTCGGCTACCCCCTGTCCGAAAGCCGGACCTACAACTCGCTGGACACCAAGAGCGGTCCGTTGGGGAAGGGCTGGAGCTGGGTCTACGAGGCCAACCTGGCGGTAAGCGGGAACGACGCGACCTTCACCTCCGGAGACGGCCAACGGGTCAAGTTCACCCAGGACTCCGGATCCTGGGTCGGCGGCAAGGGCGTGACCGTCCAGCTCACCCAGACCGGCAGCACCTACCAGCTCCTCACCCGAGCCGGGGTCACCTACACCTTCGACGCCACCGGCGTCCTGCAGAGCATCCTGGACCGCAACGGCCAAGGAGTCACCCTGAGCTACAGCGGCGGCCACGTCGCGACCGCGACCAGCAGCGGCCGCACCATCACCTTCTCCTGGACCGGGGACTTGCTGACCAGGGCCACCCTCGACGACTCCCGCTACGTGCAGTACACCTACACCGGCGACCTGCTGACCGGCGTGCGTGACCTGGGCGGGTCGACCACCAGCTACGGCTACGACAGCAATGATCGGCTCCACACCGAGACCAACGCCGCCGGTGTCACCACCTTGACCCTGGGTTACGACGCCACCACCGGACGGGTGACCGACGAGACGGATGCGCTGGGCCATCACACCACGTTTGACTGGGATCCGGTCGAGCTGGCCTCAACGGTGACCGACCCCGCCGGCGGTAAGTGGGTCGACGACTACAACCCCGACGGAACCCTCTTCGCCCGGGTCGACCCCAAGGGCCGCTGCACCTTCTACAGCTACGACAAGGACCTGCAGCTGACCGGCATGACCACGCCCCGGGGCGAGGAGTCGACCTACAAG
>JAICSC010000404.1 GCA_025937085.1 Nocardioides sp. | reverse complement strand
CCCTCCATCCGGACCTTGCCGGCCTCGCGGGCCTTGAGCAGCGAGCCGGCGGCCATGAGGTCGTCGTACGAGACGATCTCGGCCTTGATGAAGCCCCGCTGGAAGTCGGTGTGGATGACACCCGCGGCCTCGGGGGCTGTGGCGCCCTTCCTGATCGTCCAGGCGCGGGTCTCCTTGGGACCGGCGGTGAGGTATGTCTGCAGACCGAGGGTGTCGAACCCGACGCGGGCGAGCTGGTCGAGCCCCGACTCGTCGATGCCGAGCTCGGCCAGCATCTCGTGGGCCTCCTCGTCGGAGTCGAGCTCGACCAGCTCGGCCTCGAACTTCGCGTCCAGGAAGATCGCCTCCGACGGCGACACCAGGTCTTGCATCCCCTTCTTCAGATCGCCGTCAGCGAGCTCGTCGGCGTCGCAGTTGAAGACGTAGATGAACGGCTTCGCGGTCAGCAGCGAGAGCTCACGCAGGAGGGAGACATCGACCTGCGTCGCGATCACCGGCGTACCGCCCTCGAGTGCCGTCTGCGCCTCACGGGCGGCGTCGACGACGGCGCCGAGCTCCTTCTTGCCGCGGGCCTCCTTCTCCAGCCGGGGGATCGCCTTCGCCAGGGTCTGCAGGTCGGCCAGGATCAGCTCGGTCTGGATCGTGGTGAGGTCCGACTCGGGGTTGACCTCGCCCTCCACGTGGGTCACGTCGTCGTCGCGGAACACCCGCGTCACCTGGCAGATCGCCGCCGACTCGCGGATGTGGGACAGAAACTTGTTGCCGAGCCCCTCCCCCTCGGACGCACCGCGGACGATGCCGGCGATGTCGACGAACTCCACGGTGGCCGGCACCAGCCGGGCCGACTCCATCAGCTCGCCCAGCGGTTGCAGGCGCGCGTCGGGCACGCCGACGACACCGACGTTCGGCTCGATCGTGGCGAACGGGTAGTTGGCCGCGAGGACGTCGTTCTTGGTCAGCGCGTTGAAGAGCGTGGACTTGCCGGCGTTGGGGAGGCCGACGATGCCGATGGTGAGAGCCACGGGCGGCGAGTCTACGGAGCGGGCGGTGGTGGCTCCGAATCCTCCGGTACGCCGACGGCGCCGGCGAGCAGTTCCGCGCGACGGGTCCAGGCGAAGCGCAACACCGTGATGGAGAAGACCCACGTGATGGCCACGATCACCGCCTCGAAGGCCCCGCCGCCGCCCTGGGTGAAGATGTCGTGCTCCAGGTCGTACAGCAGGTCCATGCAGCCGAGGTACAGGCCGGCGGCGCCGGTGGCGACGAGCCAGAGCAGGGCGCTGGGGTGGCGGCGTACCAACGCGACCAGGGCGAGCAGGCAGGCGAGGCCGAGCCAGAGGTCGGCGAGCGGGAACGCGTTCTCGAAGTCGTAGTACGCCTCGGTGTGCTCGCTGGCGATCCAGTCGCGCTGGGTGAGCCAGATCGTCCAGTACGCCGCGTCGAGCAGCATCGCGCCCACCAGCATGACGATCACCGCACGTCTCATGCGGCGATCCAAGCAGGTGGCGGCCGCCGATCAGCGGTGCAGCACGCCCACCCGACCGCCGGCCCCCGACGCCCAGCACGCGCCACCAGGGACGCACTGCACGCCGTCGAACCCGCCGCCGCCCGACCCCAGAGCCGTCCAGGTCCGGCCGCCGTCGTACGTCACGTCGCTGCCGCTCGTCCCGACCGCGATCGCGGTCCGGGGCGCCCCGGAGACGAACGCGACGCCCGAGCGGTAGCCACCGAGGTCTCCGCCGGCGGTCCAGCTGTGGCCACCGTTCCGGGTGTACGCCGAGGCCTGCGCGCCGTTGTCCGGTGCGGTGTAGTCGCCGCCCACCGCCAACCCCTGGCGCGGGTTGCGGAAGGCCAGGCCGAAGGTGCCGCCCGCTGCCGAGGCGGGGATCGGGGAGTCGACGGCGGTCCAGGTCGTGCCACGGTCGTGGGAGCGGTAGATGCGGCTCGCCGCGCCACCGGAGGCGAGGAACGCGTCCCGTGCCCCGGCGGTCACCAGGCAGGTGCCCGACGCGGCGAACCCGAACTCGCCGTCGGCTGCCGGCGGCATCCCGGCGTTCGGGACGACCGACCAGGAACGGCCGGAGTCGTGGGTGCGGATGATCCGGAACTTGCCGTCGGGCGGGTCGCTCATCGCGATGCCGTTGCGACCACCGGGCCACATCGCCATGCAGTCGTAGAAGGCGTTCGGGTCGTCGTTGACGAACGTG
>JAICSC010000180.1 GCA_025937085.1 Nocardioides sp. | reverse complement strand
CAGCCCATCGCCAACAGCCGCGGCGTGTGGAACCGCACCGACTACCGGCCGCTCGAGGGCTTCGTCTACGCGATCACGCCGTTCAACTTCACCGCCATCGCCGGCAACCTCCCGACCGCGCCCGCGCTGATGGGCAACACCGTGCTCTGGAAGCCGAGCCCGACGCAGCAGCTCGCGGCGAACGCGACGATGGAGCTGCTCGAGGAGGCGGGGCTGCCGCCCGGCGTCATCAACCTGCTCCCCGGCGACGGCCTCGACGTCTCCAAGGTGGCGCTCTCACATCCCGACCTCGCCGGCATCCACTTCACCGGCTCGACCGCGACCTTCCAGCACCTGTGGCGGACCGTCGGCGAGAACATCTCGTCGTACCGCTCCTACCCGCGCATCGTCGGCGAGACGGGCGGCAAGGACTTCATCGTCGCCCACCCGAGTGCCGATCCCGACGTCCTGCGGACCGCGATGATCCGGGGTGCGTTCGAGTACCAGGGGCAGAAGTGCAGCGCCGCATCCCGTGCGTACGTCGCCAAGTCGGTCTGGCGGCGGATGAAGGACCAGTTCCTGGCCGAGGTCGAGGGCCTTGCCATGGGCGACGTCACCGACCTGTCCAACTTCATGGGCGCCGTCATCGACGACCGCGCGTTCGCCAAGCACAAGACCGCGATCGCCCGAGCGAAGCGCAACAACCACCTGAAGGTCCTCGCCGGCGGCCAGGTGGATGACTCGGTCGGCTGGTTCGTGCGTCCGACAGTCGTGGAGTCCAGCGACCCCAAGGACCAGATGTTCAACACCGAGTACTTCGGACCGATCCTGGCCCTTCACGTGTACGACGACAGCCGCTACGACCGGGTCCTGGCCCAGATGGAGTCGTTCGCGCCGTACGCGCTGACCGGCGCGGTCATCGCCCAGGACCGCCGGGCGATCGCCGAGGCACAGGACCTGCTCCGGTTCGCGGCCGGCAACTTCTACGTCAACGACAAGCCAACCGGCGCCGTGGTCGGTCAGCAGCCGTTCGGCGGTGCCCGCGCCAGCGGCACCAACGACAAGGCCGGCGCGCCCCAGAACCTGATGCGCTGGCTCAGCCCGCGGTCGATCAAGGAGACGTTCGTCCCGCCGACGGACTACCGCTATCCCCACATGGGCTGACTCACACCCGCCACTCCCCGCGCAGCCACTTCACGCCGACCTTGTTCTCGGCGTCGAAGGACTTGGTGACGAAGCCGGCGACGAGCTCCTCGAGCTTGCCTCCGATCAAGGGGACGCTCACCTTGACGGCGAGGTCGATGTGCTGAACGACGTCGGCGCCGGCCTGGCTCAGGGTGGTCCCGCCGGTCATCTCGCCCGGCTTGCCGGGGATGCTGACGTGGATGTCGGCGGCCGACGGCGACGACCACGACTCCTCCTGCACGAACCGGATCTCGCGGCCGACCAGCTTCTGGGCGAACGACGGGATGCGGTCGGTGCCGTGCGCCTGTTCGAGGCGCACCTGCATGCCGCCTCCGGCGGGTGTGATGTCGCAGGAGAAGTCGGTCACCCGCTGGTACTCCCCGACCGCCTTCCGGTACGCCGGGTCCGCCAGCATCGCGTACACGTGGGCGACCGTCGTCCCGGGATAGGTCAGGGTGTGGCTCACGCGCTTCATGGGCTCATCATGCCGGTCGCGACCCGGCGGATGGCCGCGTCAGCACGCCGGCTTTGTCCCGGCGTCCGCGGAGTCCTAACCTCGGATTGTGTCAATGACGACCGACCCGTTGAGTTCTCAGAAGTCCCATCTGCTCACCCAGGCGATCAACCTCGCGGAGCACGGCTCCGGCAGTGGGGGGCCGCCCAAGAACGAGGTCGGCGAGCTCCTCCACGCCTACTACCGGCACGTCGCCACCGACGACCTGGTCGACCGCGCCGCGGAGGAGTTGTACGGCGCGCTGGTCTCGCACTACCGCACGGCCGAGGCCCGGCCCCAGGGCACCGCCTGCGTGCACGTGTTCACCCCGTCCCTCGCCGAGCACGGCTGGTCGGCCGGCGGCCACTCGGTCGTCGAGGTCGTCACCGATGACATGCCCTTCCTGGTCGACTCCGTGGTCATGGAGCTCACCCGGCAGCAGCGCGATGTCCACCTCGTCGTACACCCCCAGTTCGACGTCACCCGCGACCTGACCGGGAACCTCGAGTCGATCACCTGCCCCGACAACGAGTCGGCGAACCCGCCCGACGGGGCCGAGCGCGAGTCCTGGATGCACGTGGAGATCAGCCGCGTCGGCCACGACGAGGACGTCGAGGCGATCGCCGGCGACCTGCAACGCGTGCTCCGCGACGTGCGCGAGTCCGTCGAGGACTGGCCGCGGATGCAGCAGCAGGTGACCGAGATCATCCACACGCTGAAGGCCGAGCCCCCGCCGGCCCTGTCGCCGGCCGAGATCGAGCGTGGCACCGCGTTCCTCGAGTGGCTCGGTGACGACCACTTCACGTTCCTCGGGTACCGCGAGTACCACCTCGAGCGCGAGGGCGCGGACGAGTTCCTCCGCGGTGTCCCGGGTAGCGGCCTCGGGATCCTGCGCAACGACCCGGACCTGGCGGCGGTCGGCAAGCTGCCCGCGAAGGGCGCCGAGATGGCCCGCGAGCACACCCTCCTGGTGCTGGCCAAGGCGAACTCCCGCGCGACCGTGCACCGCCCGGCGTACCTCGACTACGTCGGCGTGAAGACCTTCGACGCCCAGGGCGAGGTCACCGGCGAGCGCCGATTCCTCGGCCTGTTCTCGAGCGCGGCGTACACCGAGTCGGTGTGGCACGTGCCGCTGCTGCGGGAGAAGGCCGTCGACGTGCTCAAGACGGTCGGCCTCGACCCGCGCAGCCACGCCGGCAAGGCCCTGATCGACACGCTCGAGACCTACCCGCGCGACGAGCTGTTCCACACGCCGGTCGAGGAGCTGGCCTCGATGTCCAGCCGCGTGATGGAGACGCGGGGGCGCCGGCAGCTGCGGACCTTCGTACGCCGTGACACCTACGGCCGCTACGTCAGCGTCCTGGTGTTCCTGCCGCGCGACCGCTACAACACCAACGTCCGCGAGCGGTTCTCCGAGATCCTCAAGGAGAGCTTCGGCGGCGAGTCGATCGAGTTCAACGTCAAGATGAGCGAGTCGACGACGGCCCAGGTGCACTTCGTCGTCCATCCGGCCAAGGGCGAGAAGATCCCGGACGTCGACGTCTCCGAGCTCGAGCGACGGCTGACCGAGGCGTCACGCTCGTGGCGCGACGACTTCACGGCGGCGACCATCGCCGAGTTCGGCGAGGACGTCGGCTCGCGGCTCGCCCGGAGCTTCGAGGCCTCGTTCCCCGAGGCCTACAAGGAGGACTTCTCGGCCGCCACCGGCGCGCTCGACCTGGCCCGGCTCGAGGCGCTCGGCGACGCCGGCACCGACCTGTCCTTGTTCTCCCCCCTCGACGCGGCCCGGGGCGAGGCACGGCTGAAGGTGTTCCGGCGTGGGGCCTCGATCTCGCTGTCGGAGGTGCTGCCGGCCCTGTCGTCGACCGGCGTCGAGGTCGTCGACGAGCGGCCCTACCAGCTCGACCACAGCGACCACCCGTCGTACATCTACGAGTTCGGGCTGCGCTACCCGCCGGGCATGCCCGACAAGGTCCGAGAGCCGTTCCAGGACACCATCCGCGCCGTCTGGGACGGCTACAACGAGATCGACGGCTTCAACGCGCTCGTGCTCGCGGCCGGGCTCACCTGGCGGCAGGCGACCGTGCTCCGCGCCTACGCCAAGTACATGAAGCAGGGCAACAGCCCGTTCGCGGTCGACTACATCGAGGCGGCGCTGCGCGGGAACACCGACATCACCCGCCTCCTCGTGCAGCTCTTCGAGGCGCGCTTCGACCCCGGTCGCAACGGGTTGGGGGCCGACGCCGAGGCACGTACGGCGCGGGTCGAGGAGGTCACGGGCCGGATCGAGCGGGCCCTGGACGACGTGGCCAGCCTCGACCACGACCGCATCCTGCGGTCCTACCTGACCCACGTCAACGCCACCCTGCGCACCAACTACTTCCAGCGCAACGGAGACGGTGAGCACCACACGTACATGTCGTTCAAGCTCGAGCCGTCGGCGATCCCCGACCTGCCGCAGCCCCGGCCCCGCTTCGAGATCTTCGTGTACTCGCCGCGCGTCGAGGGCGTGCACCTGCGGTTCGGCGCCGTCGCGCGTGGTGGCCTGCGCTGGTCCGACCGCCGCGACGACTTCCGCACCGAGGTCCTCGGGCTGGTCAAGGCACAGATGGTGAAGAACACCGTGATCGTGCCGGTCGGCGCGAAGGGCGGGTTCTTCTGCAAACAGCTCCCCGACGCGGGAGACCGGGACGCGTGGCTCGCCGAGGGCGTCGCCTGCTACAAGACCTTCATCTCCGGGCTCCTCGACATCACCGACAACCTGGTGGAGGGCGAGACCGTGGTGCCGCGCGACGTGGTCCGCCACGACGGCGACGACAGCTACCTGGTGGTCGCGGCCGACAAGGGCACCGCGACGTTCTCCGACATCGCCAACGGCGTCGCGAAGGACTACGGCTTCTGGCTCGGCGACGCGTTCGCGTCCGGCGGCTCGGTCGGCTACGACCACAAGGCGATGGGGATCACCGCCCGGGGCGCCTGGGTGTCGGTGCAGCGGCACTTCCGCGAGCGCGGCATCGACTGCCAGGTGCAGGACTTCACCTGCGTCGGCATCGGCGACATGTCCGGCGACGTGTTCGGCAACGGCATGCTCTGCTCGGAGCACATCCGACTGGTGGCGGCGTTCGACCATCGCGACGTGTTCCTCGACCCCGACCCGGACGCCGCGAAGTCCTTCGCCGAGCGGAAGCGGATGTTCGATCTGCCGCGCTCGAGCTGGCAGGACTACGACACGTCGCTGATCTCGGAGGGCGGCGGTGTTTACCCACGGTCGCTGAAGTCGATCCCGGTCAGCCCCCAGGTACGCCGCGCGCTCGGCCTCGACGACTCGGTCACCAAGCTGACCCCGGCCGAGGTGATGAAGGCGATCCTGCAGGCGCCGGTCGACCTGCTCTGGAACGGGGGGATCGGCACCTATGTGAAGTCCTCCGACGAGACCCACGCGGACGCCGGAGACAAGGCCAACGACGCCATCCGGACCAACGGCGACGAGCTTCGAGCCCGCTGCGTCGGCGAGGGCGGCAACCTCGGCTTCACCCAGCTCGGACGGATCGAGTACGCCGTGCGGGGCGCGGGCGGTGGAGGGGGTGCGATCAACACCGACTTCATCGACAACTCCGCCGGCGTCGACACCTCCGACCACGAGGTGAACATCAAGATCCTGCTCGATCGCGTCGTGGCCGACGGCGACCTCACCGAGAAGCAGCGCAACCACCTGCTGGCGGAGATGACCGACGAGGTGGCGTCGCTGGTGCTGCGCGACAACTACGAGCAGAACCTCGCGCTGGCCAACGCGGCTGCGAACGCGCCCTCCCTGCTCCACGTCCACGAGGACTGGATGCGCAAGCTGGAGAAGAAGGGCCTGCTCAACCGTGAGATCGAGGGGCTGCCGTCCTCCCGCGAGGTGCGTCGCCGGCTCGACCGCGGTGACGGGCTCACCGCACCGGAGCTGTCGGTGCTGCTGGCGTGGACCAAGATCGTCCTCGCCGACGAGCTGGTCGAGTCCGACCTGCCGGATGACCCGTACTGCCACGTCGACCTGGTGAGCTACTTCCCCACCCAGCTCGAGGAGGGCTTCGAGTCCTCGATCGCCAGCCACCCGCTACGACGGGAGATCATCGTGACCCAGGTCGTCAACGACCTGGTCAACGGTGCCGGGATGACGTACTGGCCGCGCCTGGCCGGCGAGACCGGCGCCTCTCCGGAGGAGCTGACCCGCGCGAACTTCGTGGCCCGCGAGATCTTCGGGTCCCTGCCGTTGCGCGAGGAGCTGCAGACCCACGACAACCGGCTCAACGCCGGCTGCCAGACCCGGATGCGGATCGAGATGCGCACCCTCGTGGAGCGGGCGTCGCGGTGGCTGGTCAACAACCGGCGACCACCCCTGGACAGCCAGGCCACGGTCGACTACTTCCGCGAGCCGGTGCAACAGCTGATGGCCGACCTGCCGTCACTGCTGACGGGGCGCGAGCTGCGTGCGTACGAGGCCCGCATGGCGCGACTGGTCGACGAGGGCGTGCCCGACGACCTCGCCTCCAAAGTGGCGGTGCTGCACCCGGCGTACCAGCTGCTGGGGATCCGCGAGATCGCCGACCGCGTCGAGCTCGACCCGGTCGAGGTGACCCGGCTGCACTTCGCGCTCGGCGAGCGGCTGGGGCTGCCCGACCTGGTGTCGCGGATCCTCGCCCTGCCGCGCGACGACCGCTGGCAGACGATGGCGCGGGCGGCGCTGCGCGACGACGTGTACGCCGTGCACGCCCAGCTCACCGCCCAGGTGCTGCGCAACACCGACCGGTCCGACACTATGCCGGCCCGGATCCAGGAGTGGGAGGACAGCGACTCGGTCGTCGTGTCACGCGCGGCGTCGACACTGGAGGAGATCTGCGCCGACGACAACGCGGACCTGGCCCGGATGTCGGTCGGCCTACGGGTCGTGCGCGGGCTCCTCGCCAACTGACCTGACGCAGGACGCCGCACGCCGGAACGGGGACGTCTCCGTCATGAAGTCCGGCGATTGCCCGCACCCCGGCGAGTCGCGAAGAAGCTCCTAGCGCGAACGAGACCGTAAGGGGCACACCCGGCCCCCGCGTCGTACCAATTGATTCGTGCGCCGTCGGTGCCTCGGGCTAGAGTCGAGCAACGATGCCTGCCGAAGCACCTCACGGTCCCACCGCCCATCCGCCCGCCAGTGTGAAGTCGCTGTGGCGGCTTCGGCACTACCTCCGACCGCACGTCTGGTCCCTGCTGATCATGCTGGGCACCTCGATGACCGGGGTCGGGGTTTCGATCGCGATCCCGCTGGTGATCAAGGCCCTCATCGACGGCCCGATCACTCAGCACCACAGCAGTGGCCTGGTCCCCCTCGGCCTCGCCGTCCTCGGCCTCGGGATCCTCGAGGCGGTCCTGATCTGGTGGCGGCGCTGGACCCAGTCCAACGCCGTGCTCTCGGTCGAGACCGCATTGCGGCGCGACCTCTACGACCGGCTCCAGGAGCTCCCGAT
>JAICSC010000421.1 GCA_025937085.1 Nocardioides sp. | reverse complement strand
GGCGAACTTCACGATGGCCCAGCCGCCGATGACCTCCTTGGCCTCGGCGTAGGGGCCGTCCGTGACAGTCAGGTTGCCGCCGCGCACCCGGAACTCGACGGCGTCGGCCTTGCCGTACAGCCCGCCGCCGTCCACGAACGACCCGTCGGCGATCGCCGCGTTCATGTGCTCGCCCATGGCCTCCATCAGCGCCTTGGGCGGGTTGGCCTGGGCCTCGTCCATCTTCACGAAGCAGAGGTAACGCATGGTGGTGTCCTCTCGATGGTTGGTCTTCTCGCCCGTACGTCGGACCAGGGCGACGTCGTTCGACACGTGGTCCGCAGTTTTCCAGAGTCTTCCCATCGCGTCGCGGGACCCGGTGGGCCGCGATGACGTCGTTCTCGCTAGCGTCGCGCCCGTGACGGGGGCCATCTCGGTACGCGATCTCGCGCTGGCGTACGGCGACGTACGCGCGGTCGACGGTGTCGACTTCGAGGTCCGCGAGGGGGAGTTCTTCGGGATCCTCGGCCCCAACGGCGCCGGCAAGACCACCACCCTCGAGCTGGTCGAAGGGCTCCGGCGGCCCGACCGCGGCGAGATCTCGGTGCTCGGGCTCGCCCCGTGGCCGCGCAACGGTGCGCTCCTGCCGCGGATCGGCGTCCAGCTGCAGGCCTCGTCGTTCTTCGAGCGGCTGACCGCCCGCGAGCAGATCCACACCTTCGCGGCGCTGTACGGCGTGGGGCCGGGGCCGGCGGACGTCTGGCTGGAGCGGGTCGGCCTGGAGGAGAAGGCATCGACCCGCGTGGCCAAGCTGTCGGGCGGCCAGGTGCAGCGGCTCTCGATCGCCTGCGCACTCGTGCACGACCCCGAGCTGGTCTTCCTCGACGAGCCGACCGCCGCCCTCGACCCCCAGGCGCGCCGGAACCTGTGGGACCTGCTCTCGGGTCTCAACGACTCCGGACGCACCGTGGTCCTGACCACGCACTACATGGACGAGGCCGAGTCCCTGTGCGACCGGGTCGCGATCATGGACCACGGCAGGATCCTGGAGCTGGACACCCCGCACGCGCTGGTCCGGGGCCTCGACGCCCCGACCCGGATCGTCGTCGCGACGGGCCAGCTCGGGCTCGAGGAGGCCCGAGCGCTGGCCGGAGTCGACACGGTGGAGGAGGACCCGGCGGGGATCGTGCTGACGACCCGCGCCCCGGCCGGGGTGGTCGCCGCCCTGGCGCTGCGCGACGCCCTCGACGGCGTCCAGGTGCGCACCGGCACGCTCGAGGACGTCTTCCTCGACCTGACCGGCCGGGAGTACCGCGTATGACCAGCACCTCGACGATCAGCTTCCGCACCCTCTCCATGGCGATCCTCAAGGGTTTCCTGCGCGACCGCGCGGCCGTGTTCTTCGCGGTCGTGTTCCCGCTGATGTTCCTGGTGCTCTTCGGCGGGATCTTCAACCAGAGCAGCCAGCCGAAGGTCGACCTGATCGAGGTCGGTCGGATCTCCCTGCTCGACCAGCTGCCACCGGATGCGAAGGCGGCGTTCGAGCAGACCTTCTCCGTCACCCACAGCGAGGACCTGGCGGCCTCGGTCGCGAAGGTGCGCAAAGGCGATGCCGACGTCGCCCTGGAGTCGCACGGCGACGACCTGGTCGCCCACTACACCAACACCGACCGGGTGAAGGCCGCCGAGACCCAGGGCACCCTGCGGGCGTTCGTCGATGCTGCGAACGTCGCGGCCAGCGGCAGGCCGCCGACGTACTCCCTGACGACGCGGAGCGTCGAGGACACCTCGCTGAAGCTCATCCAGTACATCACCCCCGGCCTGCTCGGCTGGGCGGTCGCGATGAGTGCGTCGTTCGGC